>JBPCSU010000112.1:0-40123 GCA_051006815.1 Limnohabitans sp. | reverse complement strand
CACGCATTGGTGTGGACCGTGTGTTGAAGTTCGCGTTTGAGTTGGCGCAGACCCGTCCTAAAAAGCATTTGACCAGCGCCACCAAGTCCAACGGCATTGCCATCACCATGCCGTATTGGGACGAGCGCGTGGTGGAGATGGCCAAGAACTATCCCGACATCCATGTGGACAAATTTCACATTGATATTTTGACGGCGCACTTTGTGCAGCGTCCTAATTTCTTTGATGTGGTGGTGGCCAGCAATTTGTTTGGCGACATCTTGAGTGATTTGGGGCCCGCGTGCACCGGCACGATTGGTATTGCTCCCAGTGCCAACTTGAACCCCGATCGCAAGTTCCCGTCTTTGTTTGAACCGGTGCATGGTTCAGCCCCAGACATTGCGGGCAAGGGCATTGCCAACCCGATTGGTCAAATTTGGTGCGGCGCCATGATGCTGGAGTTTTTGGGCCACAAAGACGCGCATGACGCGATCTTGAGCACCATTGAGAAAGTGCTGGATCCCAAGAGTGGTGCGCCTCGCACGCCTGACATAGGTGGAAACGCGACGACTTCCGATCTGGGTCAAGCGATTGCGAACGCTTTGTAATTTAGCTATCAAAAAAACGACTAGAATTCGCTCCCATGCTGTCTGGCGCGGAAAAACTCTGAATGAGAAAACCGAGCCAATGGGCGAGACACCCACAGCAGCATCACACCGCGTAAGGCTTGTAAACTAGCCAACCGATTGATCAACATCACATCTCATTGAGAGGGGTTTTTTGTGAATAAGACAGAACTGATTGAGCACATTGCTAAGCACGCCGATATTTCTAAAGCCGCTGCGACTCGCGCACTCGAGTCCACCATCGGCGCTGTAAAAACCACCTTGAAAAAAGGCGGCACAGTTTCTTTGGTCGGTTTCGGTACTTTTGCCGTTGGCAAACGTGCTGCACGCACAGGCCGTAACCCACGCACAGGCGCAGCGATCAAGATCAAAGCCGCCAAGGTGCCAAAGTTCCGTCCAGGTAAAGGCCTGAAAGACGCCTTGAACTAATTCACGGTTCCGGATGGGTGCTTAGCTCAGTTGGCAGAGCGGCTGCCTTACACGCAGTAGGTCGGCGGTTCGACCCCGTCAGCACCCACCACCCATCAAAAGGCGAACACACCGTTCGCCTTTTTTCTTGGTTTCTCACACACCACGATGAGTCCACGCCATGTTTGATTTCGTTCGCAAACACACTCGGATCATGCAGTTTCTGCTGTTCCTGTTGATCTTCCCGTCCTTTGTTTTGTTTGGCCTTGAGGGCTACAACCGCTTTCGTGAAGGCGGTACGACCGTGGCGACGGTGGATGGTCACAGCATCACGCAAGCCGAATGGGATGCCGCGCATCGCAGCCAAGTGGAGCGCATGCGCAGCAGCATGCCCAATGTGGATGTGAAATTGTTTGACTCCCCCGAAGCCAAATACGGCACGCTGGAGCGCATGGTGCGCGACCGTTTGCTGCAAGCAGCGGCGAGTCAGTTGCGTTTGGGAGCCAGCGATGCACGCTTGGCGACCGAGTTGCAACAAAACCCAAACATCGCTGCGCTGCGTCGTGCCGATGGCACGTTGGACATCGAGCGTTACCGCCAGTTGTTGGCCACGCAAGGAATGTCCCCAGAGTCATTTGAAGCGCAAGTGCGCGCAGACTTGGCCTCTCGCCAAGTGATGTCGGGTGTCGGCATCACCAGCTTCAGTTCGCCTGCGTTGGCCGACGTGACCTTGAATGCTTTTTATGAGCAACGCCAAGTGCAGATTGCACGTTTTGCACCGGCTGATTTCGTGTCTCAAGTGAAACCCACGCAAGAAGAGCTCGAGGCGTACTACAAGACCCATGCTGACAAGTTCCAATCCGCTGAACGTGCGAATGTGGAATATGTGGTGTTGGATTTGGCGTCGGTGCAAAAAGGCATCGTGGTGCCTGAGGCCGAGCTGAAAACCTATTACGAGCAAAACGTGGCGCGTTTGGCTGGCTTGGAAGAGCGCCGTGTCAGCCATATTTTGATCAACGCCGACAAGGCGGCCCCAGCCGCTGAGCGCGACAAGGCCCGTGCCAAAGCGCAAGAGCTGTTGGCCGCGCTGAAACAAAACCCCAACCAGTTTGCCGATGTGGCGCGTAAAAATTCGCAAGACCCTGGCTCGGCCAGCAAAGGCGGTGACCTGGACTTCTTTGGCCGTGGTGCTATGGTCAAGCCCTTCGAAGATGTGGCCTTTGCCTTGAAAAAAGGCGAGACCAGCGATGTGGTGGAAACCGAATTTGGTTTCCACATCATCCGCTTGACCGACATCAAAGTGCCTGAACAAAAGAGCTTTGAGTCACAACGCGCCAAGCTGGAAGCCGAAGTGCGCGCCCAACTGGCACAACGCAAATTTGCCGAAGCAGCCGAGCAGTTCACCAACACGGTGTACGAGCAATCCGACAGCTTGAAGCCTGTGGCCGAGCGGTTGAAGCTGGACATACAGCAAGCGAACGACTTAGGCCGCGACATGCCAGCAGGCACATCGCCTCTGTCGAATGCCAAATTGTTGGCAGCGATCTTTTCGCAAGACTCCATTGACAAAAAGCGCAACACCGAAGCGGTGGAGTTGGCGCCCAACCAATTGGCGGCCGCCCGTATCACGCAATACAGCCCCGCACGCACTTTGCCGTTTGACGATGTGAAGGCGCGTGTGCACGAATTGCTGGTGCAGCAACAAGCCACAGAGCGCGCACGTTCTGAAGGCGCTGCCAAATTGGCCGAGTGGAAGGCCAGCCCAGACGCTGCCAAGTTGCCTGCAGCCATCGTGGTGTCACGCGAGGCCAAGCAACAGCAACCCTCCGCTTTGGTGGAGGCCGCGTTGCGTGCCAGCACCCAAACCTTGCCTGCCTGGGTGGGGGTGGATTTGGGTACCGGCGGCTATGCCGTGGTGAAGGTGGAAAAAGTGCTGCCTCGCGATACCACCAATGCCACTGGGCGTGACCGTGAGCGTGACCAATACGCCCAATGGTGGGCCTCGGCCGAGGGTTTGGCCTATTACCGACTCTTAAAAGAAAAATTTAAGGTGGAAATCAAAGTAGCTCGGTTATAATCTTAGCTTCTACGGTGGCTGTAGCTCAGTTGGTAGAGTCCAGGATTGTGATTCCTGTTGTCGTGGGTTCGAGCCCCATCAGCCACCCCAAATAAAAAAAGCCCTGCCTTCATCGGCAGGGCTTTTTGCTTTCTGCAGCCTACGTTCAGCGGTCCAAGCGCTGTAGCAAAACATCGAGCACGTCATACATTTTTTGCAGCTGGTCGACACCCACCGTGGCTTCGATCTCGGCGTATTTCTTTTCAATTTCTGGCGCCAAGCGTTTGCCCAGCTTTTTGGCGTGCGGGGTCAAGGTCACATTGACCCGGCGTTGGTCGTGAGGCATCCGTTCTCGCACGATCAAGCCGGCTTCTTCCATGCGCATCAATACGCCGGTGATGCTGGGGCTGGAAATCAGGCAGCGTTCGCACAGCTGACGTGGCTCTAGGGCGTCGTCTTCCAGCAACGCGCGCAAAATTCGCCACTGTTGTTCGGTCAGGCCATGGGCTTGCAGGATGGGGCGAAAGCCGCGCATCAGCGTCTCGCGCGACTGAAGCAGCAAATGCGGCAAATTGCGGTGGCGTAGCGGGCTGGTCATGTGGGTTGACACGCGAACATGTCGGTGATTAAATTGCACACATGTTAGTGAATTTCTCCAAACCGATCAACACCTGTGATGAATTGAGGGAGTCTTTGTGATGTCGAATTCATGCCAACCCCCTGTGCGCGGCACAGTCTATGGCACCTTGCTCAACGAGAAAGCCGCCTTGGCGGCGTTGGGGGAGCAAGTGCATGCCGCGCCCTACAAAGCGCCGCCGAAAGCACCCATCCTCTACATCAAGCCGCGCAACACGTGGGTCGACAGTGGTGCATCGGTGCAGGTGCCGTCTGACGCCCCCGAGTTGGAAATGGGGGCGACCTTGGGCGTGGTGATTGGTCGCACCGCGTCGCATGTGACAGCGGCAGAGGCGCTCAACCATGTGGCGGGGTATGTGGTGTTGAACGACATCAGCGTGCCGCATGCCTCTTTTTATCGTCCATCGATTCGCTTTAAATGCCGCGATGGTTTTTGTCCGATCAGTCCCGTGGTGCCCAAAGAGGCGGTGGCTGACCCAGACCAGTTGGCGGTCACGGTGTCGCTAGATGGGGTGCTGGTGCAACAGACCACCACGGCCAACCGCGTGCGATCGGTGGCACAGTTGTTGGCCGACGTGACCGAGTTCATGACCCTGCACCCCGGTGATGTGCTGAGCATCGGCGTGGCAGCGGGCAGTGCGTTGGCACGTGCTGGGCAGCGGGTTTGTATTCAGATTGAAGGCGTTGGCGTGTTGGAGAACACCTTGGTGGCGGAGGCATGTGTATGAAGCGCGCAAAAGTAGCGTATGGCGGTGCTATTCACGAGGCCTATGAGCACCCTGCAGGTCTGCGTCTGGCGGATGGGCGCGTGCTGGCAGAAGACGCCGTGGTGTGGTTGCCTCCCTACGAGGTGGGGACCCTGATTGCGTTGGGCTTGAACTATGCCGACCATGTGAAGGAGCTCTCCAAAGAGTTGACGGTCACCGCCCAAGATGAACCGTTGGCGTTTTTGAAAGGGCCCGGTTCACTGATTGGGCACCGTGCCCAAACCCGTCGCCCTGAGGGGGTGGCCTTCATGCACTACGAATGTGAGTTGGCCGTGGTGATCGGGCGCACGGCCAAGAAGGTCAAACGTGCAGACGCCATGCAGTACGTCGCAGGCTACACCGTGGCCAATGACTATGCCATTCGCGACTATCTAGAAAACTACTACCGTCCCAATTTGCGCGTAAAAAACCGCGACGGCGGCACGGTGCTGGGCCCCTGGTTTGTGGATGCGGCCGATGTGCCTGACCCACATGCCTTGAATTTGCGCACGCTTGTGAACGGCGTGGTGACGCAGCAGGGCAACACCCGCGATTTGATTTCGGACATCCCCACGCTCATTGAATACCTGAGCGACTTCATGACCCTGAAACCCGGTGACACCATTCTGACCGGCACCCCCGATGGCGTGGTGAACGTCAATGTGGGCGATGAAGTGGTGACTGAAATTGACGGCATTGGCCGCTTGGTCAACACCATCACCAGCGACGCCACCTTTGGGCGTTGAACCCCTCACTACCCATAGAAATAAAGGAAGCTCATCATGCGCATCGATCACCTGATCAACGGCAAGTCAGTCGCTGCCGATCACTACTTCGAAACCGTCAACCCCGCTACCCAAGATGTGTTGGCCGAGGTGGCCAGCGGCACCTCTAACGAGGTGAATGCCGCCGTTCAAGCTGCCAAAGACGCGTTTCCCGCATGGGCGGCACGCCCCGCCACCGAACGCGCCAAGATCATGCGCAACTTGGGCGATTTGATCGCCAAGCACGTGCCTGAAATTGCGCAAGCAGAAACCAAAGACACCGGCCAATCCATCACGCAAACCGGTAAACAATTGGTGCCGCGTGCGGCTGACAACTTTTATTACTTCGCAGAAATGTGTACACGGGTCGATGGCCACACCTATCCCACGCCCACGCACTTGAACTACACCTTGTTCCACCCCGTCGGCGTGTGTGCCTTGATTTCGCCTTGGTACGTGCCGTTCATGACGTCCACTTGGAAGGTCGCACCTTGCTTGGCTTTTGGCAACACCGCGGTGCTGAAGATGAGCGAGTTGTCACCCTTGACGGCCGCGCGCTTGGGTGAGTTGGCTCTTGAGGCGGGTGTGCCTGCCGGTGTGCTGAACGTGGTGCACGGCTATGGCAAGGAAGCAGGGGAACCGCTGTGTGCGCACCCCGATGTGCGCGCGATTTCGTTCACCGGCTCCACCGTCACCGGCAACCGCATTGTGCAAGCTGCAGGCTTGAAAAAGTTCAGTATGGAGCTGGGAGGCAAATCACCTTTTGTGATTTTTGAAGATGCGGACTTGGACCGTGCACTCGATGCGGCTGTGTTCATGATCTTCAGCAACAACGGTGAACGTTGCACGGCAGGCAGCCGCATCTTGGTGCAAAAAAGCATCTATGCAGACTTCGCTGCCAAGTTCACCGAGCGTGCCAAACGCATCGTGGTGGGCGACCCCTTGGATGAGAAAACCATCATCGGCCCCATGATCAGCCAAGGCCATTTGGCCAAGGTGCGCAGCTACATTGAGTTGGGCACGAAAGAGGGCGCCTCTCTGTTGTGTGGCGGTTTGGATGCGCCCGACTTACCCGCCCATTTGCACAAAGGTAACTTCGTTCGCCCCACGGTGTTTGCCGATGTCGACAACCGCATGCGCATCGCGCAAGAAGAAATTTTTGGCCCTGTGGCTTGCTTGATTCCGTTCACCGACGAGGCCGATGCGATTCGCCAAGCCAACGACATTGAATACGGTTTGTCCAGTTACGTGTGGACCGAAAACATTGGCAAAGCTCACCGTGTGGCTGCCGCCATTGAAGCCGGCATGTGTTTTGTGAACAGCCAAAACGTGCGCGACTTGCGTCAACCCTTCGGTGGCACCAAAGCCAGCGGCACCGGACGCGAAGGCGGCACTTGGAGCTACGAAGTGTTCCTCGAACCCAAGAACATCGCCGTGTCGATGGGGTCACACCACATTCCCCATTGGGGCGTTTAAGGAGAACCGCATGGGACAACTTGCATTGGCCGCCAAAATCACACATGTACCCAGCATGTACCTGAGTGAGTTGCCCGGCCCTCGATTCGGTACCCGGCAAGATGCGATTGACGGTCACAAAGAAATCAGCCGTCGTTGCCGCGCACTCGGTGTGGACACCTTGGTGGTGTTTGACACCCACTGGTTGGTCAATGCCAACTACCACATCAACTGTGGCCCGCATTTCAAAGGCACCTACACCAGCAACGAGTTGCCGCATTTCATCAGCAACATGACCTACGAGTCTCCCGGCAATCCCGAGCTGGGTCATATCTTGGCCAAGGCTTGCAATGCCTATGGCATTGAAACCCTGGCCCACGATGCCACCACCTTGCAGCCCGAGTACGGCACGTTGGTGCCGCTGCGCTACATGAACGAAGACCAACACTTCAAAGTGGTGTCGGTCTCGGCCTTGTGCACGTCACATTACTTGAACGACAGCGCGCGTTTGGGCTGGGCCATGCGCGAAGCTGTGGAGAAGCATTACGACGGCAAGGTGGCGTTCTTGGCCAGCGGTTCGTTGTCTCACCGCTTTGCGCAGAACGGACTGGCGCCTGAGTTTGCTTTCAAAGTGTGGAGTCCTTTCCTCGAACACTTGGACCACCATGTGATGGAGATGTGGCGCAAGCGTGAGTGGGCCGACTTCTGCGACATGCTGCCCGAGTACGCAGCCAAAGGCCATGGTGAGGGCTTCATGCACGACACCGCCATGCTGCTTGGCGCTTTGGGCTGGCGGGCGTATGACGGCAACGTGGAAACGATCACCCCGTATTTCGGCGCTTCAGGCACCGGGCAGTTGAATGCGGTGTTCGACGTCACCCCGCAAGACGGCCAACAAATTCCCGCTGCCATGGCCAGCAGTGCCCAAGGCTATCAAGCCGCAACTCGGTTGTAAGCCATGCCACATCTTGTTGTTCTCTACACCTCGCAACTTGACTCACAGGTTGAGATGAAGTCTTTGTGCCGTCAGCTCGCCAACGCCATGCTCACGGTGAAAGACGAGTCAGGCAAACAAGTGTTCCCCACAGGCGGCACGCGTGTGTTGGCTTATCCCGCACCGCATTACGCGGTGGCCGATGGAGGGGACGCCGGCAAGGCTGCTGGCGGCGATGGTGACTACGCGTTTGTGTATCTCAACTTGCGCATGGGCCGTGGCCGCAGCGAGGCCACCCAGCAATTGGCGGGTGACACCTTGGTTCAGGTGGTGAAAGAATTTTTTGCCCCTCTCCTGGCTTCCCAGCACGTGGGGGTGACGTTTCAGATCGATGTCGGTCAAGAAGTGTTTGATGCCAAGCACAGCAGTCTCCACCCTTTATTCAACAAGGCTTAACCATGTCCGTATTCACCGACGCTCAAATTCAAGAACTCGCCCACGAGCTGAACCATGCGCAGAAAACCCGCACGCAGATTGAACACTTCTCCAAGCGTTTCCCCGGCATGACCATTGAAGATGGTTACCGCATCAACCGCGCGTGGATGGCACTGAAATTTGCCGAAGGTCGTCGCATGATTGGCCACAAGATTGGCCTCACCAGCCGTGCCATGCAGCAGTCGAGTCAGATCGACGAACCCGATTACGGCACTTTGCTGGATGACATGTTGCTCACCTGTACAGAGGGCGAGGTGTTGGAAATCCCCGTTGAAAAATTCATTGCCCCACGCGTCGAGGTGGAGCTGGCGTTTGTGCTGAAGAAAGAACTGCGCGGCCCCCATGTGACCTTGGCGCAAGTGTTGGATGCCACCGAGTACGTCACGCCAGCGATTGAAATCATCGATGCGCGCATCGAGCAATTTGACCGCCACACCAAGGTGATGCGCAAGGTGTTTGACACCATCAGCGACAACGCGGCCAATGGAGCCATTGTGGTGGGCGCAAAAAAGGTGGACCCCAAAACCACCGACCTGCCTTGGTGCGGCGCGATTTTGCGGCAGAACGGCGTGGTCGAAGAAACAGGCTTGGCTGCCGGTGTGCAAGGCCATCCCGCGATTGGCATTGCCTGGTTAGCCAACAAATTAGCGCCCTGGGGCGAGCACTTGACGGCCGGGGAGATCGTGTTGGCAGGTTCGTTCACCAAGCCCGCCCCCGCCAAAGTCGGCGACGTCTTTGAGGCCGATTACGGCAAGCTGGGTCGCTTGAATTTCAAATTTGTCTCACGTGACTGAGGAGTCGAACATGACTGAAGCCTTCATTCGTCCACAGCGTTACAGCCAAGCCGAGTGGGACGCACGCGTGCAACTGGCTGCGTGCTACCGCATCTTTGCGCACTTGGGTTGGGCCGAGCTGATCTACAACCACATCTCGCTGCGGGTGCCCGGTGAGGACGGCCATTTCTTGATCAACCCCTTTGGCTTGCACTACACCGAGGTGACGGCTTCTAATTTGGTGAAGGTGGATATCCACGGCAACATCATCGGGCACAGCGATTGGCCCATCAATCCCGCAGGTTTCACCTTTCACGGGGCCATTCACGCCACCTTGCCTGATGCGCATTGCGTCATGCACATTCACTCCACGCCAACGATGGCGGTGTGTTGCTTGAAAGACGGTTTGTCGTACACCAACTTTTATGCCGCGCAGCTGTGGGGCCAGGTGGCGTACCACGACTTCGAAGGCATCACCGTGCATGCCGAGGAAGGTGCGCGCATCTTGGCCAGTGCCAGGGGTAAGCGGGTGCTGTTCTTACGCAACCACGGTCCGGTGGTGATTGGGAATTCGTTGGCCCATGCCTTCAACTTGATTTGGTTGGTGCAACGTGCCTGCGAAGTGCAAATGGCCAGCCAAGCGTTGGGTCCCTTGCAGCCCATCACCGAGAAAGCTTTGGAGGCTTGCGTGCGTGACTCGTTGAACTTCAATCCCAAGTTCGGTGCTGGCGAAGATTCGTTTGCAGCCATGCAACGCTTGATTGATCGGATCGATCCGAGCTACCGAGCCTAACGCTGAATCTAAAACGGAGACAAAGCATGCAGACACCGATTCAAAAAATCGCCATCGTGGGCGTGGGTGCCGTGGGGGGCGTGTTTGCAGGGCTCCTGGGCGCAGACCTGGCTGACAAAAAAATTCAACTCTCTGCGCTGGCTCGTGGCCACAGCCTAGACGTGCTTCGTCGTGAAGGACTCACCTGGGTCGATGCCCATGAGGTGACACACCATGTCCCGCTGACGGTGAGTGACAACCCGGCGGATTTGGGCCCACAAGACTTGGTGATCGTGGCGGTCAAAGGCCCGGCCATGCCCAGTGTGGCTGCCGCTGTGCGCGCCCTGTTAGCACCGCACACCACGGTGTTGGTGGCGATGAACGGCATTCCTTGGTGGTTCTTCGATGGCTTGGGTGGTGCGTGCGATGGCTTGACTTTGCCTGCCGTTGACCCCGAGGGCGTGACGGCGCAGCACATTCCTACGTCGCATGTGTTGGGCTGTGTGGTGCACTTCACCGCGCAATCCTCCACGCCGGGGCGTATTGAAAAAATCAAAGGCCACCACCTGATTTTGGGTGAGCCTGCGGGCGGTAGGTCTGAACGCGCGCAAGCGGTGGCTGCGCTGTTGACCGATGTGGGATTTGATGTGAAAGTGTCTGAGCGCATTCAACAAGACATCTGGTTCAAGCTGTGGGGAAACATGACCATGAACCCGGTGTCTGCCCTCACCGGCGCGCCGTGCGACCAAATTTTGGATGACCCTCTGGTGCGCGCGTTTTGCAGTGCGGTGATGTTGGAGGCCCAAACCATTGGCAACCGCATTGGCTGCGTGATTGAGCAAAACCCAGAAGATCGCCATGCGGTCACGCGCAGCTTAGGGTCTTTCAAAACCTCCATGTTGCAGGATGTGGAGAAAGGCCGCGCGATTGAACTCGACGCCTTGCTGGCCGCCGCCCATCACATTGGCCAACACCTGCAGTTGGACATGCCGAATATGGGCGCCTTGCTCGGCCTCACGCGCTTGATGGCGCGTGAGCGAGGGCTGTATCCGAAAGGCTGATGCCTCAGGCGCGTGGCAACACGGTGGCAATGCACTCGCCAAAGCCGATGCGCACGGCACCCGGCTTTTCGCACCACCCTTTGAGCGCGATGCTGTCGCCGTCTTGCAAGAACGTGCGCGTCTCACCGTTGGAGAGGGTGATGGGTTTTTTACCGCCTTCTGTCAGCTCGAGCAATGAGCCCGCTTGCTCGGGCTTGGAGCCGGAGAGCGTGCCTGAACCAAACAAATCGCCAGGGCGCAGCGCACAGCCATTGACGGTGTGATGCGCCACCATTTGTGCCACTGTCCAGTACGCCGCATCGGTGAAGTTGGACGTGCTGAGTGTTTCAAATGGCAGGCCCGCTTGTCGCATCGCTTCGGTTTGGATCAGCACTTCCAAGCGCACATCGAATGCACCGTGTGCGCTGTTGTTCGCCGAGCTCAAGTAGGGCAGGGGCGCAGGGTCACCCTCCGGGCGCGTGAACGCACGGCGGAACGGGGTCAAGGCTTCCAAACTCACCACCCAAGGCGACAAGGTGCTGGCGAAATTCTTTGACAAGAACGGCCCCAAGGGTTGGTATTCCCAAGCTTGCAGGTCACGCGCGCTCCAGTCGTTGAACAGTGTCAAACCGAACACGTGGGCATCGGCGTTGTCGATGGCAATGGGCTGGCCTTGTGTGTTGCCTTGGCCGATGACGATGCCCAGCTCAAGCTCAAAGTCCAGGCGTGCAGAGGGTTGGAACACCGGCACGTCTGCATCTGCAGGTTTGACCTGGCCGCAAGGACGGTGAAACGCCGTGCCACTGGGGTTCAAGGTGGAGGAGCGGCCGTGGTACCCAATCGGCACCCATTTGTAGTTGGGCAAGAGGGGGTTGTCGGGACGAAACAATTTGCCCACAGCGGTGGCATGGTGGATGCCCACATAGAAGTCGGTGTAGTCACCCACCTCACACGGCAGACCCAGCTCAACGGAGGCCAAGGGCAGCAGCGCTTGTTGCACCTGGGCTTGGTTGACTGGCTTGTGCTCACGCAACGCCTGCGAGATCGCCACGCGCAGTGCCAAGCGTTGCTCGGGCGACAGGGTCAGCAGGTGCGCCATGTCGGCATAGTCAATCAAACCTGCGGCGCGCAAGTCGAGAACTTGGTCGCCAATGGCCACACCAATGCGCCAAGCCTCGGTGGTCGCCGTACGGAAGCGTCCGTAGGGCAGGTTTTGAATGGGAAAGTCGGTGCCGGCTTGGTTGGCAGACGTGACCCAGCTGCGCAGCTGGGGATCGTTGGTTGGGTCTAACGCGTGCATGGGGCTCAATCTAATTTCACGCCGATTTTGGTGATCACGTCACCCCATTTGGCGCGTTCTGCGCTGGCAAATTTGGCCATCTGTTCGGGCGTGCCGGGCATGGGCTCGACGCCGAGGGCTTGCATGCGGGCTTTCACTTGGGTCGACGACAACGCGGCTTGCAACGCTTTGGCAAATTCGTTGAGTTGCTCGGCCGATGTGCCGGTGGGCGCCACGAGGCCTTGCCAGGCGTAGCCTTCGAAGTCTTTCACCCCTTGTTCGGTGAGTGTGGGAACTTCAGGCATCAAACTGAGACGTTTGAGCGAGGCCACGCCGATGACTTTCAGTTTCTTGGCGTTGATGAAGGACATGGCCGTGGCGCTGTCAATCCACATGGCAGGGATTTGGTTGCCCACCACATCTTGAATCGCGGGGGCGGCGCCTTTGTAGGCCACGTGCACCAAGTTCAACCCACTTTTCTCGCGGAAGTATTCGCCGACCAAGTGGTGTGGGCTGCCAGGACCTGCGGAGCCATAGCTGACGCCGGTGCTTTGCTTCTTTGCCCACGCAACAAACTCTTTGTAGTTGTTGGCAGGCACTTGGTTGGAGACCACCAAGAACATGGGGAAGCGCACCAGCATGCCGATGGGTTGAAAGTCTTTTTCGCTGTTGTAGCTGAGCTTGGAGAACAAGAAGGGGTTGGCCGCCAGCGTGGCAAAGTCAGCCGTGAAGATGAGGTTGCCAAAGTCTTTGGAACGCGCCACATAGTCGGCTGCGATGTTGGTGCCTGCGCCGGGTTTGTTGTTGACAACGACGGGGCGGTTCAGGTGTTTGCCAATTTCATCGGCAATGGTTCGGGCCACGATGTCCGAGCCACCGCCTGCAGGGTAGCCAATGACCCATTCAACGGGTTTGGTTTGCGCCTGCGCAACGCTGGCCAGTACGCTGGCCGCAGCGAGTAGCCATTTGAAAAAAGTGTGTCGTGTCATGGAAGTCTCCTTGTTGTGGGGCGTTTTGAAAACGTTAAGCGGCATTGGCCAAGGTGTTCTCTCGGGCCAATTCAATCGCTTGGTTCAGGACGGCACGATCACCGACGTGGTTGCAGAGAATCAGTGCCAGTTTGGCGATCATCAGGTCGGCTTGTTCGTCGGACAAGTTGCGTTGCGCGTTGATCAACTCGGCATAGAAGGTGTCTTGGTCAACGATGTTGGGTGTTTTGATGAGGTGAGACATGTGTGTTCCTTTCATCAATGAAGTTTCAGTACGCGTTGCAAGGCTTGTTCAACGGCCTGCGCATCAAATTTTTTCCAGCGTGCGGCGACGTATTGATCGGGGCGAATCAAATACACGGTGCCAGGCTGGCCGTCATAGCGGGCTTTGAGGACGCCTTTGACATCTTGAATGTCTTTGCCCACTTCGAGCACGTTGGCGGTGCAGCCACCCACGCTGACAGGCTGCGCGGGGCCGAAGCTCAGCAGCGTGAAGCCTTGACCCAGTTGGTTCAAGAGCCAAGCCTCTTTGCCGTTGATTTGGATGGGCGCATCTGCACAGTTGGTGCCGGGCAACATCTTGCCTTGGAAGGTGTCAGCGTCTGGTGTGTTCAAGGAAGACACCAAGTAAGGCGTGGGGGACGACAAGCGGCCGCTGTTGACCAAGGGGCGTGCAAATGCCTCGGTGCGTGCCAGCTCTAACACCGCATTGCGAAGTCGTGTGGAGCTGCGGCTCTTGGGCGTGATGAAGTCGGTGGCGCGTGTGGAGTGACCGATGTTGTCGTCCGCCGCATACGCACGTTCTTCGTGGTAGCTGTCGATCAAGGCGGCGGGTGCATCGCCGTCCAACACGGCTTTGAGTTTCCAGCTCAAGTTGTCGCAGTCTTGCACGCCGGTGTTGGCACCGCGTGCACCGAAGGGCGACACTTGGTGCGCGGCATCGCCAGCAAAGATCACACGGTTGTGGCGGAACTGGTTGATGCGGCGGCACGCAAATTGGTAGACCGACACCCATTCGAGTTCAAACTCCACGTCGTCGCCCAGCATGGCTTTGACGCGGGGGATGACGTTTTCTGGTTTTTTCGCTTCGACCGGATCGGCATTCCAGCCAAGTTGGAAGTCAATGCGCCACACGTTGTCGGCCTGCTTGTGCAGCAACACGCTTTGGTTGCGATGGAACGGGGGATCAAACCAGAACCAACGCTCGGTGGGGAAGTTGGCTTTCATCACCACATCGGCAATCAAGAAACGGTCTTGGAAGAATTGACCCGTGAAGTCCGCACCCACCATGCCGCGTACGCTGCTGTTGGCACCGTCACACGCGACCACCCATTGGGCTTCGATCTTGTAGATGCCGTCGGGGGTTTCCGTATTCAAGTTGGCGTAGTCGTCGTGCTGTTGCAGCGACAGCACCTTGTGTTTCCAGCGAATGTCGACCAAGCCAGATTCAACACAGGCTTTCACCATGCGTTCTTCCAGGTGGTATTGCTGGTAGTTGATCATGGCCGGCATTTTGTGGTCGTCTTCCGGCAGCAAATCGAATTGGTAGGCCAAGTCGTTTTTGAAAAACACTTTGCCGACTTTCCATTGCACGCCTTTGGCGGCTGACTCTTCGCCAAAGCCCAAGCGGTCCCAAATTTCCAAGGTGCGTTTGGCATAGCACACCGCGCGTGAGCCCACGCTGACGGTGTTGTCGTCGTCCAAAACAATGCTGGGCACGCCGCGGTACGCGAGGTCAAGAGCTTGTGTCAGCCCCACGGGGCCCGCCCCAATGATGACCACGGGGTGACGTTTGACCGTGCCTGTTTGTTGCTCAGCGGATGGCTTGTAGTCAAACGTTGGATGTGTGTAGGTTTGAAACATCGTGACTCCTGTGGTCCTGCTCAGTGTGATTGGGCGTACTCTTTTTCGTGCATCCACGCAGCATGCTTAGGCGCACGTTTGGTTTTGCTCCATTCCTCCAGCATGTCCCATTTCACCTCGTCGAGTTTTTTGTACATCTCGGGGGTGCCCACATCGCAGGCGATTTCAAGGCGGTGGCCGTTCGGGTCAAAGAAGTAAATCGATTTGAAGATGGTGTGGTCGGTCACACCGACGACCTCAACGCCACTGGCTTGCAACTTGTCCTTGATCGCTTCCAGCTCGGCCATGGTGTTCACCTTGAATGCCAAGTGCTGCACCCACTCGGGGGTGTTGGGGTCGCGTCCCATCTCGGGGGAGTTGGGCAATTCAAAGAACGCCAACACGTTGCCTTGCCCGGCATCGAGGAACACGTGCATGTAGGGATCCAAGGCCTTGGTGCTGGGCACCAAGTCTTCGGCAATGGCGAGCACAAAGTCCATGTTGAGGTGCTTCACATACCACTCGACGGTTTGCTTGGCATCTTTGCAACGATAGGCGACGTGATGAATGCGATCAATTTTCATGAGGTGTCTCCGGTTTGTTCTTGAGATGTTTTAGCCTTCGAGGGCTTCCCACATTTGGCGGTCGCGGTCGGCTGTCCAAATGCGTGGGTCTGGGTACTGGGTGGCTTCGTCGTAGGCGCGCGTCACATCAAAAGGCATGCAGTGGTTGAAGATGACCCAGTGGCCATAGGTGGGTTGCAGCTTGGCCATGGTTTCTTGGTACACCGCGCGTAGGTCTTTGCCTGCCACCGCAGCGTCTTTGACGCTGTTGTAAACGTCGGACACGAACGAGCGTGTGCAATCCAAACCGGCTTTGACTTGTTGTTCGCCAATCAGCGCAGGACCACGTCCAGGAACCAAGGCTTGGGGCTTGAGTGCCGCAATGTTGTCCAGGGTTTGTGGCCAGTCTTTGAAATACGCGTCGCCGGCGTAGGGGGTGGCATCAAATTCAACCAGGTCGCCAGAGAGCATGACTTTTTCTTTGGGCAACCACACCACGGTGTCGCCCTTGGTGTGACCACGGCCGAGTTGCAGCAACTGCACTTCGAGTTGGCCGAGCCACAGGGTCATTTTTCCGGTGAATGTCATGGTGGGCCAGGTCATGCCTTCGGGCACGGTTTCCACGTTTTGGAACAGGCGAGGGAAGCGACCGATCTCGCTGGCTTTGTCTGCTTCACCGCGTTCGACGATCAAGTCGTAGGTGTCTTGGCTGGCCAAAATCTGTTGGGCGTTGTAGGCGCTGGCGCCCAACACACGCACGGCGTGGTAGTGGGTCAGCACCACATATTTGATGGGCTTGTCAGTGACTTCGCGGATGCGGCGAATCACGTCAGCCGCCATGGCGGGGGTGGCTTGGGTGTCCGCCACCAAGACTTCGTTGTCGCCAATGATGATGCCGGTGTTGGGGTCACCTTCGGCGGTGTAGGCCCACGCGTGTTCTGAAATTTGGGTGAAGCTGACCTTCTTTTCTTCCAAGTCGGCGGCGGATGCAAAGGTTTTGGTTGACATGGGGGCTCCTGTGTTTAAATTTGCTTGTTGCAAATTGATTTGCAATGGGTGAATAATACATGGCGCAAAATCCATGTCAACTGATTTTTTATATGACCACTCAAAAAGCTCAAACATCTGCTGCGATCCCTGCTGAAACCGAGGACAAAGCCCAGCGGGCCGTGCAATCGGTCGAGGTGGGGGGGCGCTTGTTGCTGGCCTTGGCCAGCAGTGGCAGCGCATTGAGCCTGAAAGAGCTGGCGCAACGCGCTGACTTGACGCCGTCGCGCGCGCACCCGTATTTGGTCAGCTACGGACGGTTGGGGTTGATCGAACAAGACCCGACGGGGCGTTATGACCTGGGGCCTGCTGCCTTGCAGGTGGGCTTGGCGTGTTTGCAACGACTCGATCCGTTGAAGGCGGCCGACCCCGTGATACGGGCCTTGTCGGCAGAGACGGGGCACATGGTGGCGTTGGCGGTGTGGGGCAATTTCGGGCCGACGGTGGTGCGCTTGATTGATGCGCGTCAGCCCTTGCACGTGTCCATGCGGGTGGGCTCGGTGCTGTCCTTGTTTGACACGGCCACGGGGTTGGCATTTGCGGCGGCCATGCCGATGGAGCGGTTGAAGCAAGCGATTGCCGGGCCACTGGGCGAGATCCTTCCTGCAGAAACATTCAACGAGCGCATGAAAGAGGTGGGCGCTTTGAAAGTTGCGCTGAAAGAGCATGGCTTTATGCGTGTGGTGGGTAGCCCGATTCCCGGGGTGAACGCCTTCAGTGCGCCGGTGTACGACTTAGAAGGGGCACCGGCGATGGTGCTGACAGTGACCGACCGTCAAGAACGACTGCCCGGGACTTGGAATAACCCGGTGTCCAAGGCTTTGCGCAAAGGGGCGTTGGAAATTACCCATCGACTGGGTGGCAAGGTCGACGCACCGTTGTGATTCAGTCGATGCGCCAATGCGCAAGACCATACATGGGGCCACCCAACCAGGGCGATAAGAAATGTTCCATCCATCGTGCGGTTGCCCCATAGGCTTCGGCGATGCTGTGCTGTGATTGAAGGTGGAACCGAGGCTGTTCGTTGCCAATTTCTTCAATTCGGTGGGTTCCCCATTTGAACTCGGCCCCTGCATCACAGAGGTGCGGATGCAAGAAGGCTTTGCCTACCCCGATGTCAGAGATGAAGTCCATGACCAACTCAGAGCCGGAGGGAGCGTGGTCCCCCATTTCTTTCAAAATTTGGCGCAACTGCTCGGGCTCTAAATACATGCTGACGCCTTCGCAAATCAAGAACACAGGTTTTTTGCTTTCACGTTTTGGCAGGCCCAGCCTGTCCCACCAGCCAGGGCTGGTGATGTTGAACGCCTGTTGCTTGCAGTGCGCGGGAAGGGTGTGAAACAGCACGCGACGCAGTTGAATGACGGGGTCTAAATCCAAATCCAGCCAGTGGTTGTGTTGGTTATCAAACCACTGAAAGTAATACGACAAGCCTGCGCCCAGGTTGATGCCCAGTGCGTTTGGGTGTCGCTCGAAAAATTGCTGACCGAGGTCTTTGATCAACCAGGTTCGCCACAAAATGTTGAGCACCGTGGTCCAGTCACCGACAAACGATTGGAGGTTGGCGTGCAACCTGCCAGCGAAGTATTCGGCGTAGCGGTCGTTGGGGTTGAGGTGCGGAAAGATCTCCGCGCCGTTGGAACGTGCGACCAAAGGAATCAATAGCGTTTTCGAGACATGGCCCAAAGACGCCCAACTCTTGAGAACGCGTGTTTCTTCTGACTCACGATGACGTCGGCTCATATGGACTCCCATTTCGCTCTGTGCGTGTGCAGAGCGTAAAGATATCTTCATGAAAAAAGGCACCCTCAGGTGCCTTTTTTTGCGAGCGCTTGACGCTTGATGAATTAAGCGCGGGCCTTGCGACGTGCAGGCGCCTTGGCTGCGGCTTTGGGAGCGTGCTGTTTCAGTTTGGCCAGGCTGTCTTGTGCCAATTTGGCAGATTGTTTGACGTTCTTGCGCGCTTCGGCGACCGCTTTGTTGCCAGCGTCGACGGCGGCTTTCACGGCGTTCACGGCTACTTCAGAACCTTCGGGGGCGGTTTTCAGGCTGTCGATGAGGGCTTTGTTGGCGGCGGTGTGTGCTTTGTCGAAGTGGGCTTCCACAAAGGCGGCTGACTCGGCTTGAAATTCTTGACCCAAGTCGAAAGCGGTGCTGGCAAAACCAGCCAAGCTCAGGGCCGAAGTTTCCATGTGTGTTTTGAACACGTCCATGGCTGTTGCAGGATCTTTGATGTCCAACAAGGCGTGCACTTGGCCTTGCGCCAACTCGGTGTTCACTTTGACTTGTTCGAGGTTCAATTCGGTCCAACGCTCGAATTGAGAAAACGACAAGTTGGCCAGCTCGAGAGCGGCTTGCACAGAGGCTTCTACTTGGGGTTTGAATTGGGGTTGCATCACAGGGCCTTTCAAAATTAAATCGAATGGTGAAATGTTATCGGCGCAAGTGCAAAAAACACGGTGGCATGTTGGCTTTAGAGGCAGATCTCTAGCTTGACTGGTGGCTGCGTTAACATGAATTTCTCAAACCATGCGGGAGATTTCAAGTGAACAAATGGTCAGTTGCTGTGTTGTTGGCATGTAGTTCGGTGTGGCATGCAGTGGCTGCACCCGAGGACTACAACATCAAAGTCGATGTGGTCCAACAGGGGGATGTGTTTCAAACGCAGGCCAGTTTTTATTTGCCCCTGACCTTGTGTCAGTCCTACCGCTATTTGACGGATTACGACGCCGCCACCCGTATTCCCGGCGTGGTGGCCTCCACCACCACGCGCGTGGACAGCCGCAAGGTGCGTGTCGAGCGCCAATTGCGAGAGCGGATTTTGTTTTTCCCAGTCAACATGCGCATGGTGTTGGAGGTCAGCGAGCTTCCCAATCAGGGCACTGACTTTGTTCAGATCAGCGGCGAAGCCAAGTCGTACAAAGGTTCTTGGCGTTTGGAGTCTGACGCGAACGGCACGTGGTTCAGATACCGCACCGAGTCGGAGCCTGACTCGGTGTTCCCCAAAGCGGTGGTCGAGTACTTCATCAAGAACCGCTTGATCGGCAGTTTTGAAGCCATGGCCAAGGCGGGCGTGGATCGTCGCGAGCAGCCGTGCTGACGTGTTCACCGGCTTTCTGAGCGGTCTTAGGTATGATGACAGCAGTAATTTTGCTTTTCTAAAGGACGTGGCATGGCCGATATCAATCCAACCAACAACAACCTCGTGATCGGTGAGGGCGTGACGTTCAAAGGCTCAATTGCAGCGCCTGGAAAAGCCGTGATCAACGGCAATGTCAGCGGCGAACTGACCGCCGATGATTTGTTGATTGGCACCAAAGGCCAAGTCACAGGCACGGTGCGTGCCCGCGAAATTGATGTGCATGGTGAGTTGAACCAAGACATCGTGTGCAAAGAACATTTGCTGATTCACAGCACCGGCAAAGTTTCCGGTACCTTGGAGTACCACGAGTTGGAAATTCAGCGTGGCGGCAAGTTCAAAGGCAATATGAACCAAAAATAATCGCTTCTGAGCGATGACTCGGAATCGATTTGCCAATCGGCGCAAGGCCTTTTGGCAGGGCATTCGTGATGCCCTAGGTGCGCCCGTGTTGGTACTGTTTGCGGGCATGGTGGGCTTTGGTGCGATGGGCCACACCCATGGGTTTGATCCTTGGGTGACGGGTTTGACCAGTCTGCTGATGTTCGCCCTCCCAGGTCAAGTGGTGATGTTGGAGATGTTGATCTCTGGCTCGTCCTGGTTGGCCATTGGGTTCGCCGTGACCCTGACGTCCACACGTTTCATCACCATGGTGGTGACGTTGTTTCCTCAGCTGCATCGACGCGACCGAAACCCCTTCTTGTATCTGTGGGTGCATTTGTTGGCCATGACGGCCTGGGCCATGTCGATGCGCGAGTTTCCGCGTATCGTGCGTCACCACCGGTTGAGCTACTTCATTGGCATCGCGTTGCCGTGTTGGTTGATTTCGATGCCCGGCACCGTGTTGGGCTATTTGGTGGCGGGCTCGGTGCCTGCCGCTGTCACACTGGGACTGGTGTTCATCAACCCCTTGTTTTTCTTGCTGACTTTCACCGAAGTGAAGCCTTGGGGCAACCGTTTGGCAATTGGTTTGGGCTGTGTGTTTGGACCGATTTTTTTCTTGCTGGACCCGGACAGCAGTTTGTTGTTGACCGGCTTGGTTGCCGGCACCTTGGCCTACGTGGTGGACCGACGTTGGTTGCGTCCGCGCCCTGTGGAGGTGCAGCCATGACCCTCGACATGCAGGGCTGGGGCACTTGGCTGGCGTTGAGCGCGGCGTGTGTGGGCACCTATGTGTGCCGCGCTGCCGGCGTCAAGTTGTCGGGTCACATTCACCAAGACAGTGAAGTTTTCCGCTGGCTCTCTGCCGTGACGTATGCCATGGTGGCGGCGCTGACGGTGCGCATGATCTTGCTGCCATTGGGTTTGCTTGCCACCGTGCCTTGGTGGTTGCGTGTGTTGATTTGTGGCATCAGCGTGGCCGTGATGGTGTCGCACCCGCAGCGGCGCTTGGTGCCTGCGTTGTTGACGGGCACGCTGCTGATGCTGGCGTACGGCGTGTCACGCATGGGTGTGTAGGGCCTCTGAGAAGGGGCTGTCCGAATCTACAATTCAGCGGCAAATCCAAAGGCACCATGAACATCCTGATTTCCAACGACGACGGCTTTCAAGCCCCTGGCATCGTGGCCTTGTATGAAGCGCTCAAAGATTTGGGCCGTGTGGAAGTGGTCGCGCCGGAGCACAACAACAGCGCCAAATCGAATGCCTTGACCTTGCATTCCCCTCTGTATGTGCACCAAGCCAGCAATGGTTTTCGCTACGTCAATGGCACGCCCGCCGATTGCGTGCACATTGCACTGACGGGCTTGCTGGACTACAAACCCGATTTGGTGGTCTCTGGCATCAACAACGGTGCCAACATGGGCGACGACACGATTTACTCTGGCACCGTGGGCGCAGCCATGGAAGGGTTCTTGTTTGGCATTCCCGCGATTGCCTTTTCTCAGGTCGAGAAAGGCTGGGCGCACATCGATGCCGCGGCCGCCAAAGCGCGTGAACTGGTGCAACAACTGGTGGCCCAAGGCCAGGTGGCGCAGTCGCCTTGGCTGTTGAATGTGAATGTGCCCAACCAACCGGTGGCTCAAATCAAACCGCTGCGCGTGACCCGTTTGGGACGTCGCCACTCGGCTGAGCGTGTCATCACGCAAACCAGTCCCCGCGGTGAAACCATGTATTGGATTGGCAACGCAGGGGCGGCCAAAGACGACAGCGATGGCACTGATTTCCACGCCACGTTCGAAGGCCATCTGTCGGTCACGCCCTTGCATGTGGATCTCACAGAACACGCCAGCTTGCCCGACTGGGCCCACCGTTTGGGTGGAACGAACGCATGAAGCAGCGTCCCAGTTTTCCTGCCCGCTTGGATTCACAAGCTGCGCCTAAAACCTTGTTGGGGGCGACACGTGTGGTGACCCCTCAAACGCCTGCGCGTGCCAAACCTGTGGCCATGGTCAGTCCCACCGGGGTGGGGCTTGAGTCCGCCACCATTCGTGCGCGCATGGTGCAAAAGTTGGCCGAGCAGGGCATTGATGACCCCGTGGTGTTGGAGGCCATGGGGCGCATCGAGCGTCACCGCTTTGTCGACTCCGCATTGGTCAATCAAGCGTACGAAGACACCAGTTTGCCGATTGGTTTGGGGCAAACCATTTCCAAACCCAACGTGGTGGCGCGCATGATTGCGCTGCTGCGCCAAGCGCCTGGTTTGCAAGGCGCGCCCATGATGGGGCGGGTCTTGGAGATTGGCACTGGGTGTGGTTACCAAGCCGCCGTGCTGTCGTGTGTGGCGCGCGAGGTCTACAGCATTGAACGTCTGCGTGGGCTGCATGACAAGGCCCGTGAAAACTTGCGTCCCATGCGTTTGCCCAATGTGCACGTGATTTTTGGCGATGGCATGTTGGGGTATGCACCCGGTGCACCCTACAGTGCCATCATTTCTGCAGCGGGTGGCGAGAACGTGCCACAAGCGTGGATCGATCAACTCGCCATGGGTGGGCGCTTGGTGGCCCCCACGCAAACCCAGACAGGTCAGCAAGCCTTGGTGGTGATTGACAAAACCCCGCAAGGTTTGCAACAGACGCTGCTCGAAGCCGTGAACTTTGTGCCTCTAAAATCAGGCATTGCTTGATGGGAGAAATACAAATGTTTCGTGCCGGAATGTGGGGTTTTGCCACCCTAGCGACAGCGCTGGTGTTGTCGGGTTGTGCAAACAAAGGGCGTCTCGCGCCTGTCGATGACCACTCCATCGGTACCAATCGCTCACAAGCACGTGTGTTGCCTGGTGCAGAGAATGCCGGTAAGCCGGGTTACTACACCGTCAAACCCGGTGACACCTTGATTCGCATCGGCATGGACAACGGCCAAAGCTGGCGCGATATTTTGCGTTGGAACAAGTTGGACAACCCCAACTTGATTGAAACTGGCCAAGTTCTTCGCGTGGCGCCGCCCCAGGCGGAACCGGTGGCGCGACCTGCGGCATCGCCAGCCCCTGCCGCGACACCCGCGAAAACCACAGCCTCTGCGCCCACCTCGCCAGCTCCTGCAACAACTACAGCTGCTGAAGTGGCCGATGAGGTCCTCAATTTCCAATGGCCCGCGCGTGGCAACGTGTTGGCAGGCTTTGACGAATCCAAAAACAAAGGCTTGGATATTTCCGGCAAGGCGGGCGACCCCGTACTGGCGGCCGCTGACGGCCGTGTGGTCTATGCCGGTGCGGGGTTGCGTGGGTATGGCAACTTGATCATCCTCAAGCATAACAACACGTTCTTGACGGCCTATGCACACAACCAAACCTTGTTGGTGAAAGAAGACCAAGTGATCAAACGGGGTCAAAAAATTGCCGAAATGGGCAGCAGCGACGCCGACCAAGTGAAGTTGCATTTTGAAATTCGCCGTCAAGGCAAGCCGGTTGATCCCGCCAAGTATTTGCCAGGCCATTGATGACTGAACGTGTGACTGACAACCCATGGCCTGACAACGCGCTCACCATCGAATCCATGGACCTCGAGGCGCAGGGCGTGGCCCACCGCCCGGATGGCAAAGTGGTGTTTGTGGACGGGGCCTTGCCCTTTGAAGTGGTGCGTGCCAATGTGCATCGCAAAAAAGACAACTGGGAAAAAGCGTCGCTGTTGGAGGTGTTGCACACCTCGTCACAACGCGTCACACCGGGCTGTCCTCACTTTGGTTTGCATGCCGGTGCGTGTGGGGGCTGCAAGATGCAGCACTTGGAGGCCTCCGCACAAATCGCGGTGAAGCAGCGCGCACTCGAAGACAACCTCTGGCACCTTGGCAAAGTCAAGCCTGAAACCGTGCTGCGACCTATTCAAGGGCCAACTTGGGGCTATCGCTACCGCGCACGGTTGTCGGTGCGCTATGTGGTGAAGAAGGGCGAAGTGTTGGTGGGTTTCCACGAACGCAAGAGCCGTTATGTGGCTGACATGCGCCGTTGCCCCATCTTGCCGTCACACGTGGATGCCATGTTGATGCCGCTGCGCGATCTGATTGGTCGCATGGATGCACGCGAAACCTTGCCTCAAATCGAATTGGCTTGTGGCGACCACGTCACGGCGCTGGTGCTGCGTCACATGGAGCCGTTGAGCACCAAGGATCTGGCTGCTTTGCGTGCATTTGCAGCGCAACACCAAGTGCAATGGTGGTTGCAGTCCAAAGGACCTGACACCGTCAAATTGATGGACGGTGCGCTGGGTGAACCGCTGTCGTATGGCTTGCCTGAGTTTGGCATCACCATGCCGTTCAAGCCCACTGACTTCACGCAGGTGAACCCACACATCAACCGGGTGTTGGTCACGCGTGCGTTGCGCTTGCTGGATGTGCAGCCGCATGAGCGGGTGATTGATTGGTTCTGTGGCCTCGGTAACTTCACCTTGCCTTTGGCCACACAGGCCCGCGAGGTGTTGGGCATTGAGGGCAGTGAGGCCTTGGTGGCACGCTCGGGTGAAAACTATGCGTTCAACCAAACGCAACGCGACACGCCTTTGGCGCCCACGCGTTTTGTTGCGCGCAACTTGTTTGAAATGACGCCTGAGTTGTTGTGCCAAGACGGCGTGGCAGACAAATGGTTGGTCGATCCCCCGCGCGAAGGCGCCTTCTCGTTGGCGCAAGCGTTGGCAGAGTTACACCAGCAGCCCGTCATTCGCCAAGGGTGGACACCGCCCAAACGGATTGTGTATGTGAGCTGCAACCCTGCCACCTTGGCGCGTGATGCCGGTGTGTTGGTGAACGGTGCTGGTTACCGCATGACGTTTGCAGGTGCGGTCAACATGTTCCCGCACACGGCGCACGTGGAAAGCATGGCCGTGTTTGATTTGGCTTGAAATGACCCGACGCAAAAAAGGGACCGTGAGGTCCCTTTTTTTGTGGGTGGCGTGAAGCGCTTAGTCGCGCTCGCCGCCGAAGATACCGAGCAGTGCCAGCAAGCTTTGGAACACGTTGATCACGTCCAAATACAACGTCAGTGTGGCGCTGATGTAGTTGGTTTCGCCGCCGTCCATGATTTGCTTCAAGTCGTACAGCATGAAGGCACTGAAGATGGCCATGGACAACATGGAAATCACCATCATGCCGGCCGATGAACCGACGAACACGTTGATGATGCTGCCGACCATCAAGACCACAGCACCGACCATGAGCCATTTGCCCATGCCCGACAAATCGCGCTTGATGACGGTGGCCAAGCTGGCCATCACAAAGAACACGCCGGCGGTGCCAGCGAAAGCCGTCATCACCATCTCAGCGCCGTTTTTGAAACCCAAGACCATGGCAATCATGCGTGAAAGCATCAGGCCCATAAAGAAGGTGAAGCCCAGCAACACGTACACGCCAGTGGCGCTTTCTTTGGTGCGTTCGATGGCGTATATGAAGCCGAAGGCGCCGGCCAGCATCAAAATCATGCCCATCACACCGGAGATGGCGTAGCTGATGCCGGTGGTCACGCCAATCCAGGCGCCCAAGACGGTGGGCAACATGCTGATCGCGAGCAACCAGTAAGTGTTGCGGACCACGCGGTTGCGTTCGGCAGTGGGTAAGACGTAGTAGTCAACCGTTTCAATGTTGTCAATCATGCGGGGATCTCCAAATAAACCTGAGTGATTCAGATGGGGCGAATTCTAAAGGTTTCAAGTGGGCGAGGGCGATCGCTTACTTTTATTGAGGTTTCTTTTGCGTTTGAGTGAGGCAGTGGGCTTTTCAGAATCGGTATGCTTGAGGTTTTACGACTACTTGAAAACTTTCGCCATGAAAACCAAACACTTTCTCGAATCTGCCGACGTCAAAGCGATTGCTGCTGCTGCTGAAGCCGAGGCTTTGAAGAACCATTGGCCCGTCACCATTGCCATCGTGGACGATGGTGGTCATTTGTTGTCTTTGCAACGTTTGGATGGCGCTGCGCCGATCTCTTCGCATATTGCGCCTGCCAAAGCCCACACTGCTGCGCTGGGCCGTCGGGAAAGCAAAATTTACGAAGACGTGATCAACGGTGGTCGCACTTCTTTCTTGAGCGCGCCTGAAATCAAAGGCATGCTCGAAGGTGGCGTGCCGATCATCAAAGACGGCCAGTGCATTGGTGCGGTGGGTGTGAGTGGTGTGAAGTCCAACGAGGACGCCCAAATCGCCAAAGCCGGCATTGCAGCCATCGGCCTGTAAGCCACCGTCGTCTCTAGCAAAAAGCCCCACGAGCTCCGTCTCGTGGGGCTTTTTCTTTGCGCCAACGAACTTAGTAAATCAAACGTTCAGGATTGATTTCTTGCAGGATCGTGGTGGCAATTTCTTCGATGCTTTTGTTGGTGGTCGAGAGCCAACGAATCCCCGCGCGGCGCATCATGGCCTCGGCTTCGGCCACTTCATGGCGACAGTTGGGCAAGCTGGCGTATTTGGAGTTGGGGCGTCGCTCGTTGCGAATTTCGCTCAATCGCTCGGGCTGAATGGTGAGTCCGAAAATTTTCTTTTTGTGAGGAACCAATGCGGGGGGCAGTTGGCGTCGCTCAAAGTCCTCAGGAATCAAGGGGTAGTTGGACGCCTTCAAGCCATGTTGCATCGCCAAGTACAGGCTGGTGGGGGTTTTGCCGCTGCGACTCACGCCGACCAAGATCACGTCGGATGACTCGAGGTCGCGGTTCAGCTGGCCATCGTCGTGGGCCAAACTGAAGTTGATGGCCTCAATGCGGTCGTGGTATTCCTTGCTCTTGCTCGGGTCTGAGAAGCGACCCACGCGGTGGTTGGACTTGACGCCTAGCTCTTGCTCGAGGGGGTTCACAAATGTGCCGAACATGTCCATCAGCATGGTTTTGCCTTTGCAGCCCTCTTGGATCACGTTGAGCACTTCGGTGTTCACCAGTGTGGTGAACACAATCGGGTTGCGCCCTTCGACCTCGCCGGTGTGGGTGATTTGGCGCACCGCTTGGTGCGCCTTGTCGACCGAATCCACAAATGGGATGCGGATGTGGCGAAATTTAATTTCGAATTGGGCCAAGATGGCGTTGCCAAATGTTTCTGCGGTGATACCGGTGCCGTCGGAAACAAAAAAAACGGTGGGGTTGGGCATGAAAAACTTTCAATCAAAGCGTTACCCAGGGGGCAGGGTTTGTACGCGAAGTGACCTATCGGCCACCTACAATGCCCATTATCCGAATTTCGCCACGCAGACTTTCGACCCATTCAAAAAACTAAAAAGTCGCCGCGCTGCCTGGCCGCACCCGTTTTAACTTTTGGAGCTTGTCTATGACTGCACTTTTCAGCCCAACCGCCTTGGTGGTTCCCTTTGAAAAACTTCGGATGACGGACGTCGAAGTCGTTGGCGGTAAAAACGCCAGCCTCGGCGAAATGATTTCGCAATTGCCCACGGGTGTTCGCGTGCCCACGGGCTTCGCCACCACGGCGCATGCCTTCCGCGAATTTCTGGCCTATGACGGATTGACCACCAAAATCAATGCCCGCTTGGATGCCCTCGACACCGAAGACGTGCGCGCCTTGGCCGAAGCGGGTGCGGAAATTCGTGCCATGGTGGAAGCCCAGCCTTTCCCCGCCGATTTGGAACAAGCCATTCGCGAAGCCTTCATCACTTTGTCTGAAGGCAATGCTGCGGCCACGTTTGCGGTGCGTTCCTCGGCCACGGCCGAGGACTTGCCCGACGCATCGTTTGCCGGTCAGCAAGAAACATTTTTGAACGTGCATGGCATTGACGAAGTGCTGCACAAAATGAAAGAGGTGTTTGCCTCGTTGTACAACGACCGCGCCATCAGCTACCGTGTGCACAAGGGCTTTGCCCACGCCGATGTGGCCTTGTCTGCTGGCGTGCAACGCATGGTGCGCTCTGACACAGGCGCAGCCGGTGTGATGTTCACCATTGATACCGAGTCTGGTTTTGAAGACGTGGTGTTCATCACGTCGAGCTACGGCCTTGGTGAAACTGTGGTGCAAGGCGCGGTGAACCCTGACGAGTTCTATGTGCACAAGCCCACCTTGAAAGCCTGCAAGCGCGCGGTGATTCGCCGCAACTTGGGCTCCAAGCTGATTGAAATGGTGTTCTCGACACCCGAAGAGAAAAAAGCCACAGGCAAGTTGGTCAAGACGGTGGATGTGCCCACCGAGTTGCGCAACCGTTACTCCTTGACCGACGCCGATGTCGAGCAGTTGGCCCACTACGCCATGGTGATTGAGGCCCATTACGGCCGTCCCATGGACATCGAATGGGGCAAAGACGGCACTGACGGCCAGCTCTACATCTTGCAAGCGCGCCCAGAAACGGTGAAGAGCCAAGCCAAAGGCCAAGCCGAGCTGCGCTACAAGCTCAAAGGCCACAGCACTGTGTTGGCCGAAGGCCGTGCGATTGGCCAAAAGATTGGTACCGGTCCTGTGCGCTTGGTGCACAACATCAGCGAGATGGACAAGGTTCAACCTGGCGATGTGTTGGTGACCGACATGACCGATCCCAACTGGGAACCCGTGATGAAGCGTGCCAGCGCCATCGTCACCAACCGCGGTGGCCGTACCTGCCACGCCGCGATCATTGCGCGTGAGTTGGGAATTCCTGCGGTGGTCGGTTGTGGCGACGCCACAGAGCGCTTGAAAGACGGCACCTTGGTGACGGTGAGTTGCGCAGCAGGCGCCACGGGTTTGATCTATGACGGGGTGCTTGAAACCGAAGTGACCGAAGTGCAACGCGGCGAGATGCCCAAGATCAAAACCAAAATCATGATGAACGTGGGCAACCCCCAATTGGCATTTGACTTCTGCCAATTGCCCAACGACGGCGTGGGCTTGGCTCGTTTGGAGTTCATCATCAACAACAACATTGGCGTGCACCCCAAGGCCATCTTGGACTACCCCAATGTCGACGCTGACTTGAAGAAGGCGGTGGAGTCGGTGGCCCGTGGTCATGCGTCACCCCGCGCGTTCTATGTGGACAAAGTGGCCGAAGGCATTGCCACGATTGCAGCAGCGTTCTATCCCAAACCCGTGATCGTGCGCATGTCGGACTTCAAGTCCAACGAATACCGCAAGCTCATTGGTGGCAGCCGCTACGAACCTGAGGAAGAGAACCCCATGTTGGGCTTCCGTGGTGCTGCGCGCTACATCAGCGAAGACTTCGGCGAAGCCTTTGCCATGGAATGCGAAGCCATGCGTCGCGTGCGTGAAGACATGGGCTTGACCAACGTGCAAGTCATGGTGCCTTTCGTCCGTACGCTGGGCCAAGCTGAGCGCGTGACCAATTTGTTGGCCGAGCATGGTTTGAAGCGCGGCGTGAACGACCTCAAGGTCATCATGATGTGCGAAGTGCCGAGCAACGCCATTCTTGCCGATGACTTCTTGAAGTTCTTTGACGGCTTCTCGATTGGCTCGAACGATCTGACCCAGCTCACGTTGGGCCTGGACCGTGACTCTGGCTTGGAGTTGTTGGCCGCCGACTTTGACGAGCGCGACCCTGCAGTGAAAGCTTTGCTCAGCAAAGCCATTGCGGCCTGCTTGGCGCAAGGCAAGTACGTGGGCATCTGCGGCCAAGGCCCCAGTGACCACCCTGACTTTGCCCATTGGTTGGCAGATGAAGGCATCAGCTCGATCTCGCTCAACCCAGACAGCGTGATCGACACGTGGAAGTCATTGGCCAAGTAAAGCGGTCTTGATGCCACCGCCCCTCACACCCTCTGATGCAGAGATGCCCGCTGCGATTTCGGTCACCCCGTTGTCGGCGCGGGCGTGGTGGGGCGTGTTGGGACTGGTGGTGTTGACCGTCGGCTCCTTGGGCTTGGCTTGGCTTTTTCCTGAGCAAACCTTGCTGCATTTTTTGTGGGTAGCCCAAGCCGTTCCCGTGCTGTATTGGGTGCTGGCGTGGTGGGGCACCTCGGCGTCGCATCCGGATGACGATGCGGCTTAATGCGTGGCCTTGGCGCTGGCTGCTGCTCGGTTTTTCCGGGCTGGTGTTGCTGACGCTTTTGCTTTTACTGGCTGACTTTGCCGGGATTCCCAAAGCCTGGGTCAACGGCTTCTTCTTGGTTCTGTCCATCATCGGCTATGCGGTGATCGGCATGTTTTGCCGCACCACGGTGCCCGAAGAATATTTTGTGGCCGGTCGGCGCATCAGTGCGCCGTTGAACGGCATGGCCACCGCGGCCGATTGGCTGTCGGCGGCTTCCTTCATTGGCTTGACGGGGCTTTTGTTGTCCGATGGGTTGGTGGGGGACGGCACGCACCCGGGTGGTTTGGCTTACTTGTTGGGGTGGACAGGGGGCTTTTGTTTGTTGGGTTTTTTGTTTGCCGCCAAGCTCAACCTTTCCCAGTCCATCACCATTCCTGATTTTTTAGGTCAACGCTTCGACAGCGTGACTGTGCGTTGGTTGGCCGCGTGGGGCGCTATTTTGTGCTCGAGCATCTATCTGGTGGCTCAAATTTATGGCATTGGCTTGGTGGCTTCCATGCTGTCAGGCTTGACCTTTGAGTTAGGGGTGTTTTTGGCCTTGGGGGGCGTGTTGCTGTGCTCGTTTCTTGGGGGTATGCGAGCCGTCACGTGGACGCAAGGCGTGCAATGTGTGGTCATCGTGGTGGCCATGGTCGTGCTCAGCATGGCGGTGTCATTCAAAACACAAGGCCATCCGTTTGCCACGATCGCTGCTGCGCAGTCGTTGCCTGCGATTCAAGCGCGCGCCAAGCAAATTGAAAGTGACCCGGCAGAGCAAGCCACGCGCGCAGCGATCAGCGTGCGCATGAGTCAGCTCGATGCCAAGATCGCAGACCCTGTGCACGCGCGTGAGGTCGAGCGGCAAGTGGTGGCACGCCAGGTGGCACGCGCCAAAGCGGAGAACGCCCCACTGCGAGAAATTCAAAAACTCGAGTCCAACCCCGCATGGCGTGAGCCCACGGTGGACCGGTTGGTGGGGGTATGGCAAGCCGAGCGAGAAACTTTGAGCCAGGCGATAGACCGTCCTGTGGGTTTCCAGGTGCCGCATTTGCAGGGCTGGAATGCGGGTTGGTACAACAGCTTGGCATTGATTTTTTGTCTCATGTTGGGCACCGCGGCGTTGCCGCACATCTTGGTGCGTTCGTACACCACGGCCACGCCAGCCGAGGCTGAGCGGTCTGTCGTGTGGACTTTGTTCATTGTGGTGGCCGTGTATTTGAGTGCGTCTGCTTTGGCGGTGATGCTGAAATCGTTTGTCCTGACCGAGTTGGTGGGCTCGCACCTGGATCAATTGCCCGACTGGGCGGACCGGTTGAAGCTGCGCAAGCTGGCTTTGTTGAGCATTCAAGACCACAACCAGGACGGCATTGTTCAGTTTGCCGATATCCGTTTGTTCAGTGACTATTTGGTGCTGGGGGTGCCTGAAATTACCCACATCCCATCCGTCTTCACAGGATTGCTGGCGGCGGGGGCATTGGCTGCGGCTTTGTCTACAGCGGATGCGTTGTTGTTGACCATATCGAATGCGCTGGCGCAAGACCTGTATTTCCAAACCGCAGCACCCCATGCGCCCCCCTTGCGCCGTGTGATGCTGTCCAAAATCTTGTTGATGGTGGTGGCCTTGCTGGCGGCTTGGTTTGCTACCAACCGTCCGGTGAGCATCTTGTTTTGGGTGACTTCCGCTTTTTCTTTGGCTGCTGCCACGTTCTTTCCGGTGTTGCTGCTGGGCATCTACTGGCGCGGCATGAACCGCGTGGGGGCGGTGTTGGCCATGCTCTCAGGCCTTGCCGTGACGTTGTATTACATCGCGCTCAATCACCCGTGGGTGCAAATGACCTGGCACTTACAAGCCTCTGAAACGCTGTGGTGGGGCTTGGACCCCGTGTGCGCCGGGGTGTTTGGCGTGCCTGTGGGGCTGCTGCTGGGGGTTTTGGGGAGCAAGCTGTCGCGCCTCGGAAAATAGTTATAATCATGGGCTTTTCCCTTGCTGCTAGCGTCTGACGCCGCAAGCAGCTTCATATCCACAAGGAGTGTCCATGCGTCATTACGAAATCATTTTGTTGATCCATCCGGATCAAAGCGAGCAAGTTCCAGCGATGCTGGAGCGTTACAAAGGCATGATCACCGCAGGTGGTGGTGCGATTCACCGTACGGAAGACTGGGGTCGCCGCCAGTTGGCCTACATGATCAACAAGCTCGCCAAAGCTCACTACATTTGCTTGAACATCGAAGCGAGCCAAGCTGTGATGTCTGAACTCGAACACGCGTTCAAATTCAACGATGCTGTGTTGCGCCACATGACTGTCTTGCGTAAGAAGGCCGACACTGCGCCTTCTATCATGATGAAGACAGTTGAGCGCGAAGAAGCGCGTAAGAACCAGCAAGCTGAGTTCGCGGCCTAATTGCCCCGTTTCGAGAAGGTTTGAACCACGTTGTTTTGAGTGCTTGTGTCGTCGAGGCTTCCGCCCTGCGATACACCCCAGCCGGGTTACCCGCCATTGATGTCAGGCTCGAACATGAGTCTGAAGTTCAAGAAGCCGGGCAAAAGCGACAAGTCAAAGCAAGTGTCAAAGCCGTCGCCTTGGGTTCGTTGGCTGAGCGTCTCGCTCAACTCTCCCTCGGTAGCCTTTGGAAGTTCAGTGGCTTTTTAGCCTCTCCTCGCAACAGCAAAAACGTCGTTTTTCACATTCAAGATTTTCAGCAAATTTCATAGGAGGCCCAGATCATGGCCACATTCAAGAAATTCAACAAAGACAAGCGCCCCAAGCGCAACACGCAATCATTGCTTTTCAAACGCAAGCGCTTCTGCCGCTTCACCGTCACCGGTGTTGAAGAAATCGACTACAAAGACGTCGACACTTTGCGTGACTTCATTGCCGAAAACGGCAAGATCATCCCCGCACGCCTGACTGGCACACGCGCTATTTACCAACGTCAGCTGAACACAGCCATCAAGCGCGCACGCTTCTTGGCTTTGGTGCCATACAGCGACCAGCACAAGATCTAAGGAGACCGACCATGCAAATTATTCTGCTCGACAAGGTCGTGAACCTCGGCAACCTCGGCGAAATCGTCCGTGTGAAAGATGGTTACGCCCGTAACTTTTTGATCCCTTCAGGTCGTGCACGTCGCGCCACTGAAACCGCGATCAAAGAATTCGAAGTGCGCCGCGCTGAACTCGAAAAAGCCGCTGCTGAGAAATTGGCTGCTGCACAAGCCCAAGGCGAAAAGCTGGCTGGCAAGATCATCAAACTCAGCCAAAAGGCGGGTGTGGATGGTCGTTTGTTCGGTTCTGTGACCAACCACGACATCGCTGAAGCGTTGACGAAAGAAGGTTTCGCCGTTGCGAAAGCTCAAATCCGTATGCCACACGGCCCCATCAAAACAGTGAGCGAAAGCGCTGTGGGCGTGGCATTGCACACCGATGTGATTGTTGAAATTACGGTCAACGTGCAAGGCGAAACAGCTTAAGTTTCTGCGCACCTCAAAAGCCGCTCTTCGGGGCGGCTTTTTTTATTTGTTCTCTGCATTTCCCCAGCTAACCCACGTCTTATCCACAGAGTTATCCCAAGCGTTTTGCCTCTCTGGGCTTAGGATGTGCGTTTTACAGGATCTCTATGTCAGCCGCCATGCCCAGCTTTGAAGAAAGCTTCTCCCACGACCAGCAAATTGCGCAGCTGCGCATTCCTCCGCACTCGATTGAAGCGGAGTCCAGCGTGTTGGGCGGCTTGCTGTTAGACAACGGGGCTTGGGACCGTGTGGGGGACTTGTTGGTCGATGGCGACTTCTACCGCTACGAGCACAAACAGGTCTACGCCGCCATTGGGGCCTTGGTGAATGCCAGCCGTCCTGCAGACGTGATCACGGTGTACGAGCACTTGCAAACTTTGGGCAAGGCCGAAGAAATTGGGGGCCTGGGCTACCTCAACGCCTTGGCGCAATACGTGCCCAGTGCCAGCAACATCCGTCGCTATGCCGAGATCGTCCGCGAGCGTTCGATCTTGCGTAAGTTGGTGACAGCGAGCGACGAAATTGCCACCAATGCCTTCAACACCCAGGGCAGGGCGGTGGCTCAAATCTTGGACGAAGCCGAGCAAAAAATCTTCAACATCGGTGAAGAAGGCTCGCGCATGAAGCAAGGCTTTCAGGCCATGCCGCAGTTGGTGGTGGACTTGTTGGACCGCGTGCAAGAAATGGCGGACAACCAAAACGACATCACCGGTGTGCCTACGGGCTTCATTGACTTTGACCGTATGACGTCGGGTCTGCAACCTGGCGATTTGATCGTTTTGGCGGCGCGACCTTCGATGGGTAAAACGGCCTTGGCCATCAACATTGCCGAACACGTGGCCTTGAACGAAGGCTTGCCTGTGGCCGTGTTCTCCATGGAAATGGGCGCTTCTCAATTGGCGGTTCGTATCGTCGGTTCGATTGGTCGTGTGGACCAAGGCCATCTGCGTACGGGCAAGCTCAGTGACGATGAATGGCCACGCTTGACGGAGGCCATTGAAAAACTACGCAATGTGTCGCTGCACATTGACGAAACCCCAGGTCTGACCCCCAGTGAGCTGCGTGCCAACGCGCGTCGTCTGTCGCGCCAATGCGGCAAGTTGGGGCTCATCGTGGTCGACTATTTGCAATTGATGAGTGGCTCCAGCAGCAGCGGTGGCGACAACCGAGCCACCGAGATTGGTGAAATCTCCCGTGGCTTGAAGATGTTGGCCAAAGAGCTGCAATGCCCGGTGATCGCGTTGTCTCAGCTCAACCGAAGCGTCGAGCAACGCACCGACAAACGCCCCATGATGAGTGACTTGCGTGAGTCGGGGGCGATTGAGCAGGATGCGGACGTGATCATGTTCATCTACCGCGACGACTACTACAACAAAGAGTCCAAGGAGCCAGGCGTGGCCGAGGTGATCATCGGCAAGCAACGTAACGGCCCCACCGGGACCGTCAAGTTGGCCTTCTTGAAACCCCTCACCAAGTTTGAAAGCTTGGCCAGCGGTTACAACAGCGGCGACTACTAAGCCTTACAGCACTTCGCTGGCAAAGTCGGCCAAGCGCGAGCGTTCACCACGGGCGAGCGTGATGTGGCCGCCATGTGGCCAACCTTTGAACCGGTCCACCGCGTAGGTCAAGCCCGACGAGCCTTCGGTCAAGTAGGGCGTGTCGATCTGAGCCTAGTTGCCCATGCAGATGATCTTGGTACCAGGGCCGGCACGGGTGATCAGCGTTTTCATTTGCTTGGGCGTCAAATTTTGCGCTTCATCAATGATGAGGTACTTGTTCAAGAAGGTGCGACCGCGCATGAAGTTCAAGCTCTTGATCTTGATGCGGCTGCGAATCAAATCATTGGTGGCGGCACGGCCCCATTCGCCAGCGCTGGTTTCTGTTTTGGCCAAGACTTCCAAGTTGTCGTCGAGGGCGCCCATCCAGGGGCCCATTTTTTCTTCTTCGGTGCCGGGCAAGAAACCAATGTCTTCGCCCACGCTGACGGTGGCACGGGTCATGATGATCTCGGTGTAACGGCGATCGTCGAGCACCTGTGTCAGACCTGCGGCCAGCGCCATCAAGGTCTTGCCAGTGCCTGCGGTACCGGTGAGGGTGACAAAGTCAATCTCAGGGTCGGTCAACAGGTTCATGGCGAAGTTTTGTTCGCGGTTGCGTGTGGTCACGCCCCAGACGGCGTTCTTCAGGTGGGTGAAGTCTTTCAGTGTTTTCAGCACCACGGTCTTGCCGCGAATTTCAGTGACGCGGGCGTACAGGCTGGGTTCGCCTGGGCATTCGTAATACACAAATTGGTTGATGTGCAAGTCGGGCACCAGCGGGCCTGTGAGGCGGTAAAACGTGTGGCTGCCGCTTTGCCAGCTTTCCACCGATTTGCCATGTTTGATCCAGAAGTCTTCTGGCAAAGCCAAGGCGCCGGAATACAGCAGGTCGCCGTCTTCCAGTGTTTTGTCGTTTTGGTAGTCTTCTGCGGCCAAGCCCAAGGCGCGGGCTTTGACGCGCATGTTGATGTCTTTGGACACCAGCACCACTTCGCGTGACGCATGTTTGACGCGCAGAGCCTCCACCACGCCCAAAATTTGGTTGTCTGCTTTGCCTTGTGGCAGGCTGGACGGGAGGGTGAAGTCGAGTGGTTCAGTTTGAAAGAACAAGCGCCCCCCCACTTCGATGTGGCCTGTGCCATCGAGCGGGATGCCGGTGATGATGTCCCCGTTGTGCGAGGCCACCAGTGCGTCGAGCGAGCGGCTGGTTTGGCGCGCATTGCGTGCCACTTCGGTCATGCCTTTTTTGTGACCGTCTAACTCTTCCAGCACGATCATGGGCAAGAACACATCGTGTTCTTCAAAGCGGAACAGGCACATAGGGTCGTGCATCAACACATTGGTGTCAAGGACGAACAACTTTTTCGGTCCCGTGTGTTTGGCCTTCTTTGGTTTGGCTGCGCGTGCGGGGGCTGGTGGTTTGCGGTCGCTCTTGCTGACGGGCTCAACAGTTCGTGTGTCCGTGGCTGCGGGCGCTGCGATTTGGCGAACACGGCTGGAAACAATAGGTTCTTCAGAGGCCGATTCTTCGCGGCGGGGCGCCTTTCGGGCGGTATGACGAGATTTGTTTGCGGGGGCGGTGTCTAAGCCTTCGGTGTTCAACAAAGCAGCACGTTTGGCAGGGGCGGGTGGCAATGGCATGAATGAAACTTAAAGAGTTGAAACAGATAAAAAGGCAGACTCAAAAAGCGAAAAAGCCGCCTGGAGGCCAAGGCGGCTTGATGTTTGAAACGTGTTCGCTTCTGTCAAAGTCATGGAGCCACTATAACCGAGCTCTGTGACAGTTTTGAGGACTTAAGCAGAGGCTTTTTTCAGGGCTTTGACTGCTTTGAGCACTTCGTCCACATGGCCTGGAACCTTGAGGCCGCGCCACTCTTCTTTGAGCAAGCCATCGGCGCCAACCAAGAACGTGCTGCGCTCGATGCCTTTGACTTTCTTGCCGTACATGATCTTGTTTTTGACCACACCAAACATGTGGCAAATTTTTTCTTCGGTGTCGGCAATCAGTTCGAAGGGCAGTTCCAGTTTGGCCTTGAACTCGTCATGCGACTTCATGTTGTCGCGCGACACGCCAAATACCAATGCGCCCGCTTTGACAAAGTCTTTGTACTTGTCACGGAACTGCATGGCTTCGGTGGTGCAACCGGGGGTGTTGTCCTTGGGGTAGAAGTACAACACCATCATTTGGCCGTGGTGCGAGTTGTTGGTTACCTTGATGCCGCCTGTTGCATTGGCTTCAAATTCGGGGAGGGGTTTGTTGACAACAATTGCCATAGCGCTCAATCAGGTGTGACAGTAAACATGGCCGGGTGAAGAGGGCAACTGTCTCGACAGCCCCCTTACGGCAACCGACTATTTTAACTGAGAAACCTGGCATTTACGAAGCCTCCCCTGTCGGTCTAGGCCTCGGCCTCGATCAGCAGGGCTGCAGCGACTTTTCGGCCTTCACCGGCCAGGATGTTGTAGGTGCGGCAGGCCGCCTGGGTGTCCATGGTTTCAAGCCCCACGCGGCGCTGCATCAACCCTGTCTGCCATGCGGGAGGGGTAAAACGCAGGCGGTTACCGCTGCCAAAGATCACCAATTCGACATCCAGCTCGGCCAATTGGGCAAAGTGCTGGGGTGTCAAGTCGTCAAAGCGTGCACAAGACCAATCGAGACGCAGGCCCTCGGAAGTGATGAGCACGCTGTGTTCGATTTTTTCGCCTTGGATGGCCACCCATCCTGGCCCATAGGCGGTGACGGACTGGGTCTCGATGCGGTCGGGTTGTAATTTCATTCAATGCCTTGAGAACTGTGGTCAAATTATAGGTTTCACCCTGTAAAAGAGCCCTCGGAGGGACTTTGAAGAAGATCCAAAAATCCAACAAGCTGTCCAACGTCTGTTACGACATTCGCGGTCCCATCATGGACCGTGCGCGTCAAATGGAGGAGGAAGGCCACAAGATCATCAAACTTAACATTGGCAACTTGGCCGTGTTTGGTTTTGATGCGCCCGAAGAAATCCAACAAGACATGATCCGCAACTTGCCGACATCGGCCGGTTACTCGGACAGCAAAGGTATTTTTGGGGCGCGTAAAGCGGTGATGCACGAGACCCAAAAGCAAGGCATCAAAGGCGTCACGCTGGACGACATTTACCTCGGCAACGGCGCGAGCGAATTGATCGTCATGGCCACCAATGGCTTGCTGAACAACGGCGATGAGTTGTTGTTGCCTGCGCCCGATTACCCCTTGTGGACGGCGGCTGTCAGCCTGTCCGGCGGCACGCCGGTGCATTACTTGTGTGACGAGGCCAACGGTTGGATGCCCAACATTGACGACATTCGTTCCAAGATCACCAAGCACACCAAAGGCATCGTGGTGATCAACCCCAACAACCCGACAGGCGCTTTGTATTCAGACGCGTTGTTGCTACAAATCGTTGAGCTGGCGCGCAAGCACGGGCTCATCATTTTTGCGGATGAGGTGTACGACAAGGTGTTGTACGACGGGGTCAAACACACGCCCATCGCCAGCTTGAGTGAAGACGTCTTGACCTTGACCTTCAACTCGCTCTCCAAGAGCTACCGTTCGTGCGGCTACCGTGCGGGTTGGATGGTGGTGTCGGGCGACAAGAAGCCTGCGGCCGATTACATCGAAGGCCTGAACATGCTCTCGAACATGCGCCTCTGTGCGAACGTGCCGGGCCAATGGGCAATTCAAACCGCCTTGGGCGGCTACCAAAGCATCAACGATTTGGTGGGCGAGGGCGGCCGCTTGCGCAAGCAGCGTGACTTGGCCTACGAGCTCATTTCTGCCATTCCGGGTGTGACGTGTGTCAAGCCACAGGCCGCGCTGTACATGTTCCCGCGCTTGGACCCCAAGGTGTATCCGATCAAAGACGACCAGCAATTCTTCTTGGAGTTGCTGCAAGAGACCAAGGTCATGTTGGTCCAGGGCACAGGCTTCAATTGGCCCAGCACCGACCACTTCCGCATCGTCTTCTTGCCCCATGAAGATGACCTGCGTGAGGCGATCTCACGCATCGCAAAATTTCTCGAAAACTACCGAAATAGAAAAGCATGAAACCGATTCAAGTAGGCCTGTTAGGCATTGGCACCGTAGGCAGCGGCACTTTCGAAGTGCTCAAACGCAACCAAGAAGAAATTCAACGTCGCGCCGGTCGTGGCATTGCTGTCACGATGGTGGCGGATTTGGATGTCACACGCGCCAAGAGCATCGTGGGCGACGCGGTTCAGGTGGTGGACGATGCCCGCAAAGTGATTGCCAACCCCGAGATTGACATCGTGGTTGAGTTGATTGGTGGCTACGGTATTGCCAAGCAATTGGTGCTCGAAGCCATCGAGGCAGGCAAGCATGTGGTCACCGCCAACAAAGCGTTGTTGGCCGTGCATGGCACCGAAATTTTTGCTGCCGCACACAAAAAAGGCGTGATGGTGGCGTTTGAAGCTGCGGTGGCAGGTGGTATTCCAATCATCAAAGCACTGCGCGAAGGTTTGACTGCCAACCGCATTCAATGGTTGGCCGGCATCATCAACGGCACCACCAACTTCATCTTGTCTGAGATGCGCGACAAGGGCTTGGCCTTTGACGATGTGCTCAAGCAAGCACAAGCCTTGGGTTACGCCGAAGCTGACCCGACCTTTGACATCGAAGGGGTCGACGCCGCTCACAAAGCCACCATCATGTCGGCCATCGCGTTTGGTGTGCCGGTGCAGTTCGACAAAGCCTATGTGGAAGGCATCACCAAGCTCGAATCGCAAGACATCAAATATGCTGAACAACTGGGCTACCGCATCAAGCTCTTGGGCATTTCTAAGCGTAACGGGGCGGGCATCGAATTGCGCGTGCATCCATGCTTGGTGCCCGCAAAGCGTTTGATCGCCAACGTTGAAGGCGCCATGAATGCGGTGATGGTGCAAGCCGACGCCGTGGGCACCACCTTGTATTACGGCAAGGGCGCGGGCAGCGAGCCTACCGCCAGCGCGGTGATTGCCGACTTGGTGGACATCACCCGTTTGCACACGGCTGACCCACTCAACCGCGTGCCGCACTTGGCGTTCCAACCCGATGCCATGAGCAATTTGCCTATTCTGCCGATGGCTCAAGTGGTCACCAGCTACTACCTGCGCCTGCGCGTGGCTGACCAAGCCGGTGTGCTCGCCAAGGTCACAGGCATTTTGGCC
>JBPCSU010000111.1:0-4128 GCA_051006815.1 Limnohabitans sp. | reverse complement strand
CTACGAGGCCGAGCTGGCGGTGGTGATTGGCAAAGGCGGCAAGAACATCGCCCGAGCCGATGCCATGAGCCATGTGTTTGGTTACACCGTGGTCAACGACGTGACCGCGCGCGATGTGCAAATGCGTCACCAGCAATGGGACATGGGCAAGTCGTTCGACACCTTCTGCCCCATGGGCCCTTGGCTCGTCACCGCCGACGAAGTGGATGGCCGCAACACCCGTGTGCGTTGTTGGGTCAACGGCGTGTTGCGCCATGACGGTCCCACCGAGAACATGATTTTTGACATCCCAACCTTGATCGAAACCATTTCACGTGGCATCACGCTTTACCCTGGCGACATCATCGCTACGGGCACACCCGCGGGTGTGGGCATGGGCTTGAACCCTCCGCGCTACATCGCCAAAGGCGATGTCATTCGCATCGAGATCGATGGTGTGGGCCAGATCGAAAACCGCTTCGTTTAAAACAAAAAAGCAGGCAAGCCATCGCTTGACCTGCCCGTGAACAACCGAAGGAGACAACACATGGAACGACGTCAACTGATTCGTGCCGGGCTTGGCTTTGCGATGGCTGTCGCGTGCAGCCTCAGCGCCATGGCGCAGACCTACCCCAGCAAACCCATCACCATGGTGGTGCCGTTCCCGCCGGGCGGTGTGGCTGATACGGTTGGTCGGCCTGTGGCCGAGGCCATGTCGCGCCATCTCAAGCAACCCATCGTGGTCGAGAACAAAGGAGGCGCAGGCGGCGGCATTGGCATGGCACAGGTGGCCAAGTCGAAGGGCGATGGCTACACCGTGCTCATGTCGTTATCCTCCTTGGTGGTACTGCCGGAAGCTGACAAGATCTTGCAACGCGCGCCCATGTATCAGGTCAGCCAACTCAAGCCCATCGCGCGCTTCACCGCCGACCCCACCGTGTTGGTCGTGCGCAGCGACAGTCCTTGGAAAACCTATGCAGAGTTCATCTCCTACGCCAAAGCCAATCCAGGAAAAATTTCGTTTGGGTCATCGGGCAACTACGGCACCATGCATGTGCCGATGGAGCAACTGAAGGCGGCCACGTCCACTTTCATGCTGCATGTTCCGTATACCGGTGCAGCACCGGCGGTCATGTCGCTACTCAGCGGCCAGATCGAAGCCGTATCCACCGGCCCCGCCAGCGTGAAGCAGCACATCGCTTCAGGCCGTTTGCGCGCCTTGGCACACTGGGGAGAAGGCCGCTTGGCGAGCATGCCCGATGTACCCAGCTTCAAAGAGTTGGGCGTGCCGATTCAGTACTCGCAGTGGTCAGGCATGTTTGTGCCGGCCGACACACCTGTCGCCGTGGTCGATGCACTGCGTCAGGCTGCCAAATTTGCAGCGCAAGACCCACGTGCAGTCGGCGCGTTGACGGCTTCAGGCACCTCGTTCATGTACCAAGACGCGGCAGACTTTGAACGCTTTGTACAAGCCGATGCCAAAGAGATGAGCGCGCTCGTCGTTCGCAGTGGCAAAGTGGACTGATCCTTCCCCATCACGGAGACAACAGATGATTCAACTGCCCCGCGCACGCCAATTCGTAGCGCTCACTTTGGCCCTCGCCTCTGGCCTCTCCTCTGGCCTCGCCCATGCGCAAAGCTACCCGAACCGCCCCGTGAAAATTGTGGTGCCCTTCGCCGCGGGGGGCCCTGCCGATAACTACGCGCGCTTCATGGCACAGCGTTTGAGTGATGAACTCAAACAACCTTTTGTGGTTGACAACAAGCCGGGCGCTGGCTCCATCATCGGCACAGACTTCGCAGCCAAATCACCCGCTGACGGCTACACCTTGTTGATGATGTCGAATGCGCACACTGTCAACGAGTCGCTCATCCCCAACAAGCCATTTGGCTTGATGAAAGACTTTGTGGGCATCGCGCCCGTGAACTATTCCAACTTGCTGCTGGTAGTTCACCCTTCTGTGCCCGTCAAGAACGTGGCCGAACTGGTGGCCTTGGCCAAGTCCAAACCCGGCAAGCTCAACTACGCCTCGTCTGGCAACGGCACGCCGTATCACATGGCAGGTGAACTGTTCAAGCACATGGCCGGCATCAACATGACACACATTCCCTACAAAGGTAGCTCGGGCGCGCGCACCGACATCGTGGGTGGCCAAGTGGATGTGATGTTTGATGCCGAAACCACCATGGCCGAATTCGCACGCAACGGCCAAGTGCGCATGTTGGGCGCTACCGGACAGACCCGTTCCACCAACCTCCCCGACCTCCCCACCGTTGCTGAAACCGTCCCTAAATACGAAGCCACGATTTGGCTGGGCTTCATGGCCCCCAAAGGCACACCGGCTGACATTGTGAACAAGCTCAATGCGGAAATTCGCAAGATCGTCAACAACCCAGAGGTGAAAGCCACATGGGCCAAACAAGGCGCTGTGCCCATGTCGATGAGCGTGTCTGAATTCGACCAATACCTGAACGCCGACATTGCCAAGTGGGCCAACATCGTCAAAGTGTCGGGCGCCAAAGCCGACTAACCACATCACGAAGAGAACACCATGCATGTATTGAGTGGCGGCGCAGCCGCAGCCGTGGTCAAAGCGGTGCAAGCTGAGTTTGAAAAAGCAACAGGCGCACAGGTTCACGGCACCTTCAGTGCGGTGGGCCAAATGCGCGACCAGCTTGTCAACGGTACGCCGTGTGATGTGGTCATCCTCACCAAACCACTGATTGAGCAACTGATCGCTTCGGGTCATGTCGTCGCTGGTAGCGCACGCTCTTTAGGGAAAGTGAAAACAGGCGTGGCCGTGCGCACAGGCACAGCACACCCCAGCGTCAACACGCGCGCGCAACTGCACGCCGCCATGAGCGCCGCACAAGGCGTTTACTTTCCAGACCCCGACAAAGCCACTGCAGGCATTCACTTCATGAACGTGCTCAAAGCATTGGGGCTGGATGAAACCCTGCGCAGCAAATTCCGCGTGTTTCCCAACGGCGCCACCGCCATGGGCGAAATGGCCAAGAGCCACGAGAGCGATTTGATTGGCTGCACCCAAGTGACCGAAATCAACTACACCGAAGGCGTGGACTTGGTTGGCGTGTTGCCTGCCGAGTTTGAGCTGAGCACCGACTACACCCTGGGGCTTTGCACCCACGCACAAAACCCAGCGCATGCTGAACTGTTGGCTGACTTGCTAACAGGCGCCGCATCTGCAGCAGTCCGTCAACAAGGTGGGTTTGAGTTTTAAACGAACTCTAAAATTGGGGCATGTCTGCCCACACAAGCCACAGCGCCGCCACTCACTCTGACACCGCCAGCTCGGTACTGGAATTTGCCAACGCCTTGTGGCGCGTGCGCAGGCCCAAACCTTTTGTGTTGGTCATCGATGGCGAAGTAGGACACGAGGCCTCAGCCCCCAGCGACTACCTGCACGACAAACTCCTGTTGGCCGAATGGCGCGAGGCCTTTTACAAGTTGGTCGATGCCACGGGCTTGGTCGTCTGTCTGAACGTCCACACCCAACACCCCACCTACCGCGATGTGCGCGGGCGCTCTAGCAAAGGGCGACTGAGCCAAGGCGAGTACTACCACCACGACGGCTGCACAGGACCTGTGAAGCCACGCTTTGTGGAAATTCGCTGCCCCATTCAACCGCAAACACGCGGCGTGGCCACCGCTGTCGCGCCCCACCACGATGTGGTGAAAGCCATGGTGCAAGTGCTGCCCGCCGAGTTGGCCGCTACGTCGGCACTGGCCGGTCTTGACATGAGCCTAGCCACCATCAGCCAAATGGACGACGCCGCGCTCGACCACTTGCAAGGGCTCATCACCCGCACCGTGCGCAAGAAGCTCAACGCCGAAGGCGCACGCAGCTACTTCCGCCAAGTGGATGCCGCCGCCAACGCCTACTTTGAACCTTGGGCCTTGGGCGAAAGCCGCTTCATTGCCAACGCCAACAGCCGGCTAACCATGCAACACCGCCGCGCCTACCAAGTCCCACACACCGGCGGCGTGGCCAATGGCCACTTGGTCAAGCGCTGGACCCATGAAGAGCTGCTGCTACCCGGCCAAGTGGCAGACCTCGCCTTGATTTCGGCGCTGTGCAGCGAGGAAGGTGATGAGGTCGATGAAGAGCGGGCTGTGGGGTGTTACCT
>JBPCSU010000110.1:0-4538 GCA_051006815.1 Limnohabitans sp. | reverse complement strand
GTGGGCGGGGTGGACACGCGCGAGGTGTCGCAGCAAACCATGGAATCCAAGCAGCCGGGGCTGTATTTCATTGGCGAAGTGGTCGACATCACCGGCTGGCTGGGGGGCTACAACTTTCAGTGGGCCTGGTCCAGCGCCCATGCCTGCGGTCTGGCGCTGGGTGCCCGTTTGAAAAAGGCGGTTTAGTCGCTATAATGTCGGTCTTTGCTGGCAAACCCCCAACGGCCTGATCAACTTTATGTTGGGGAACACCGCAGACATGGCGCTCAGGCCCGATCTTCCTGAACACCCGCTGGCTGCACTATTTGGAAACTTTTGGTAATGACCACCATCCGTGTAAAAGAAAACGAACCGTTTGACGTCGCCCTGCGTCGCTTCAAGCGCACCATTGAAAAACTGGGTCTGTTGACCGACTTGCGCGCTCGCGAGTTCTACGAGAAGCCCACCGCTGAACGTAAACGCAAAAAAGCAGCTGCCGTGAAACGCAACTACAAACGCATTCGTAGCATGCAGCTACCCAAGAAGCTGTACTGATCAGCCTCTTCCCAAAAAAGCTCGCTAGGGACGCCTCAGCGAGCTTTTTTTTCGATTCTTTTTCCTGCGACTTAGGAACCTTGTATGAGCCTCAAAGCACAAATCACCGAAGACATGAAAACAGCCATGCGTGCCAAAGACAGCACGCGTCTGGGTACCATTCGCTTGCTGCAAGCCGCGATGAAACAAAAAGAGGTGGATGAGCGTGTGGAACTCGACGACGCCATGGTGATCGCCATCGTCGACAAACTCATCAAACAGCGCAAAGACTCTGTGGCGGCTTACCTCACCGCCCAACGTCAAGATTTGGCCGACATCGAAAGTGCTGAAATCAAAGTGCTGGAGGTCTACCTGCCACAGCGTTTGAGCGCAGAAGAAATCACTGCCGCCGTCAAAGCCATCGTGGCTCAGGTGGGCGCCACAGGCCCTGGCGACATGGGCAAGGTCATGGGCGCTGTGAAGACGCAATTGGCCGGTAAAGCAGACATGGGCTTGGTATCTGCAGCAGTCAAAGCCGCATTGGCCGGGTAAGGTCTTAGCTACCCGCCACCTTCATACGATTGATCAACACCGAGCCAATCGTCTTCGCGCCCATCGTGTAGGCATCGGCGCCAATGGCCTCGATGCCTTGGAACATGTCTTTCATGTTCCCCGCGATGGTGATCTCTTGCACAGGGTAGGCAATGCGACCGTTCTCGACCCAGAAGCCACTGGCACCGCGCGAATAGTCGCCGGTCACGTAGTTCACGCCCTGCCCCATCAGTTCAATCACAAACAAACCGGTGCCCAGCTTTTTCAGCATGGCATCTAGGTCGTCCATGCTGCGCGTGAGGCGCGACGACATGACCAAGTTGTGCGAACCACCCGAGTTGCCCGTGGTGGGCATGCCCAGTTTGCGCGCGGTGTAGCTGCTTAAAAAATAGCCTTCTACGCGGCCTGCATCCACCACCCGACGGGCGCGGGTGGTGACACCCTCGTCATCAAACGGTGAGCTGCCTTTGCCGCGCAACACAAACGGGTCTTCCAAAATATCGATGTGCTTGGGAAACACGGTTTTGCCCAAGGTGTCGAGCAAGAACGTGCTCTTGCGGTACAACGCCCCACCGCTGACGGCTTGCACAAAGCTGCCCAACAAACCGGCTGCCACAGGCGCTTCAAACAACACAGGACATTCCACCGTGGCAATCTTGCGTGACTTCAAGCGACTCAAGGCGCGCTCAGCCGCGTAGCGGCCCACGGACTCAGGGGACGACAGTTCATCCGCGCTGCGCATAGAGCTGTACCACGCGTCGCGCTGCATGCCATCGCCTTTGCCTGCAATGGGCGCTACCGAAATGGTGTGACGCGAGCTGGCATAGCCGCCCCGAAAACCATGGGTGTGGGCACTGAAAAAATGACTTTGCTGCGCCGACACCGCCGCACCTTCGCTGTTGGTGATGCGCTTGTCAGTTTGCATCGCTGCGGCTTCACAACGCAGTGCCAAGGTGGCCGCATCGGCACTGGTGATGTTCCAAGGATGGAACAAATCCAGATCTGGCTGGTGTTGCGCAATGTCTTTTTCGTCAGGCAACCCGGCCACAGGGTCTTCCGCCGTGAAACGGGCAATGTCATAGGCCGCTTGCACCGTGCGCTCAATCGCAGCTTGCGAGAAGTCGGAGGTGCTCGCATTGCCACGGCGATGGCCGAGGTACACCGTCACGCCAAGTGATTTGTCGCGGTTGCGTTCAACGTTTTCCAGCTCGCCTTTGCGCACAGACACACTCAAACCACAGCCCTCAGAGGCATCAGCCCCCGCGTCGGTGGCGCCCAATTTTTTGGCATGCGCCAAAGCGGCATCGACCAGCGATTCAAAGTGCGCGCGGCTGTAGCTGAAACCTTGGGCAGGGGCGTGTGAGGAGGCGTGTTTGGGAGAGGCTTGGGTCATATCGGCGGCTATGATACTTGCCAGTTACAAAACCCCCTATTTATGTCACGTAAACCCAAAAAAGGTTACTTTGTCCGCGGCCAATTTGTGGCCGAAGGCAGCGAGCTCGACCTTGAGTTGAAAGCCGAGCTCAAAGGCACCGAAGGCCAAAGCCGCACCGACCGCAAAAAAGACAGCGACGACCGCCAAGACCTCGGCGTCGAGCTGCTCACCTTGCGCAACGACTTGACCGAACGCCTGCACACCCAAGGCCACATGGGCGACCAGCTGCGAGAGGCCCTGGCCGAAGCGCGTCGCATCACCAATTTCGAAGGCAAACGCCGTCAGATGCAGTATGTGGGCAAGCTCATGCGCAAGCTCAGCGAAGAATCGATTGACGCCGTCAAAGATGCACTCAACGAACAACGCATGGGCAGCACCAAAGACACCTTGGCCCTGCATTTAGCCGAAGGCTGGCGCGACCGTTTGATGGCCGACGACAGTGCTGTTCAAGAATGGATGAACGCCTACCCCAGCACCGACAGCCAACAGCTGCGCGCCTTGGTACGCCAAGCGCGCAAAGACGATGCCACCACCAAGGCCGACATCGCCAAAGGGTTGCTGCCACGCCAAAGCCGTTCGTATCGCGAGATTTTTCAACTCATCAAAGAACAGCTCAACCTGGCAGAGGATGCGCTGCATACCCCTGAAGAAGACGACGAAACCTACAAGCCATGAGCACCTCTTCCTTGCCCACGCCTGATACACGTTGCGACACGCTGAAGATTGGCATTGTGTCGATCAGCGACCGCGCCTCCAGCGGCACCTACGAAGACAAAGGCCTGCCCGCCTTGCGCGACTGGCTGGCCCAAGCGCTGTACAACCCCATTGATTACGTAGAACGCTTGATCCCCGACGAGCAAGCCACCATCAGCCAAACGTTGATTGAGTTGGTCGATGCCGGCTGTGCTTTGGTGCTCACCACCGGCGGCACAGGGCCGGCCAAGCGAGATGTCACACCTGAGGCCACTTTGGCTGTGGCGCACAAAGAAATGCCCGGTTTTGGCGAACAAATGCGCCAAGTGAGTTTGAAATTTGTGCCCACCGCCATCCTGTCGCGCCAAGTAGCGGTGATTCGTGAGGCATGCCTGATCATCAACCTGCCGGGTCAACCCAAGTCAATCCAAGAAACCTTGGGCGGACTGAAAGATGCCAACGGGCAACAAGTGGTGGACGGTGTGTTTGCGGCGGTGCCTTATTGCATCGACCTGATCGGCGGGCCCTACATGGAAACGCGCGACGCGTTTTGCAAAGGCTGGCGACCTAAAACCGCCATCCAATCCAAACGGGTTTAACGCTGCGGCGCAGGTATTTTTTGCAACACGGGTTCTGCACCCGACATGTCAAAGTAAATGCCGTCGAAAAACAGCTTCACCATTGGCAGCTCTTTGCCAAATGCACTTCGGCTGGGCGTGAACTGCAGCACGTCAAACACGTAGTGGTTGAGCGTTTTCACAAACTGATTGAAATGCGGCATGTCCACCGACAGCATGGGTTTCACCGCAATCTGCCATTGCCCCACCATCACCGGATCTTCCGCGATGGTGACATCGCACACCATGTCCTTGAGCTGCAAACCGTATTGCTCTAAGTTGAACGTGAACTGACCTTCAAAAGCACCCGAAGCATTCAGCGTCGCCCACATGCGCTTGGGGTAGACGTTCAGAAATTGCATGCTCAATCCAACAATTGGTTGATGCGTGCCGCTTCGAAATGCTCTTGACGCGCGGCCTCGCTGGGCACGCAGTCGGGTTTGGAGGTCTCTGCGGACAACTGCTCGATGGCTTTCCACAACAAGGCGATTTGATGCTCTTGCGATGTCGCGTTGTCAATCAAGCCACGCATGGCTTGACTCACGGGGTCGTCGTTTTGCGTCACCCCATAAGCAGAGAACCCCATCTTAGAGGCGGCCTCTTCGCGCTTTGCGTCGGTTTCCGCTTGAATGATGCGCGCGGGATTGCCCACGGCGGTCGCACCGGCCGGCACAGGCTTGGTGACCACCGCATTGCTGCCCACGCGCGCACCGTCGCCCACGGTGAAA
>JBPCSU010000109.1:0-3733 GCA_051006815.1 Limnohabitans sp. | reverse complement strand
GGGCCTTTGCCCGTTACTTCACATACGCGTGCCATGTGGACACTCCATATCAACGGCGGTCGTTCCCACGAGCGCCTCACCTCGCCAAAAAGGGTGGCGGTAACCCATCTTCTTCGCTGAATTCAGCAAAGCCTGAGATTGTAGCGTCTTTTCAGTGCTCGCCTTGTTCCAGGAAGCGTTGGGCGTCCAGGGCGGCCATACAGCCGGTGCCAGCACTGGTGATGGCTTGGCGGTAGACGTTGTCCTGCACGTCGCCGGCCGCAAAGACGCCTGGCACGCTGGTCATGGTGGCAAAGCCTTCGGAGCCGCTTTTGGTCAGCAAATAGCCGTTTTTCATGGCCAATTGACCTTCAAAGATGCCCGTATTGGGGGAGTGGCCAATGGCGATGAAGCAGCCCTGGGTGGCGATGTCGCGGGTGCTGCCATCAGAGGTGCTCTTCACGCGGATGCCTGTGACGCCCGAGGCGTCGCCCAGCACTTCGTCCAAGGTGCTGTTGGTTTCTAGCACGATCTTGCCGGCGGCGACCTTTTCCATCAGTTTGTCGATCATGATGGCTTCGGCCTTGAAGGTGTCACGGCGGTGCACCAAGTGAACTTTCGAGGCAATATTAGACAGATACAGGGCTTCTTCCACGGCTGTGTTGCCGCCGCCCACCACGCTGACCACTTGGTCGCGGTAGAAGAACCCATCGCAGGTGGCGCAGCCTGACACGCCACGGCCCATGAAGGCTTCTTCAGAGGGCAGGCCCAAGTACTTGGCCGAAGCGCCGGTGCAGATGATCAGGGTGTCGCAGGTGTAAGTGCCGCTGTCGCCCACCAGGGTGAAGGGGCGCTTGGAGAAGTCGACCTGGTTGATGTGGTCAAACACGATTTGGGTGTTGAAGCGCTCAGCGTGTTGCTGGAAACGTTGCATCAGCTCGGGGCCTTGCACGCCGTGCACGTCGGCGGGCCAGTTGTCTACTTCGGTTGTGGTCATCAGTTGACCGCCTTGTGCCATCCCGGTGATCAACAAAGGCTTCAAATTGGCGCGTGCAGCGTAAACCGCAGCGGTGTAGCCAGCAGGGCCGGAGCCGAGAATCAAAACTTGGGCGTGTTGGGTGGTAGACATCTGGAGAGCGCAATCAAAAGAGACAATAAAGGCAAGATTGTAAGAACCTCTCTTGTCCCCAGACGGCGCATGGTCGCCTCTCGGGTAAGCTTCGTCCCCATAAATGACTTACTCGCTCAATACCCTTCAAAACGATCCACGGGCTTCCTCTGCCGAGGGGGAGAACAAACCCACCGGATTCCGCCGCTTCGCGCAAGAAATTGCACTCACCGCTGGGTTTGTGTTCATGACGTTTTGGCTGCTGGCGCTGCTGACCCAATCGCCGCTGGACCCCGCCTGGACCACCTCGGGTGCAGGCGGCACCGTGCGTAATTTCGGTGGCCGTTTGGGCGCCTGGCTGGGTGATTTGAGTTTCTTTTTGCTCGGCTACTCGGTCTGGTGGTGTTATGCCGCGGCCTTGGTGGCTTGGCTGTCTGCCTTGGCCAACCGTTTGCGTGACGAGGACGAACCCAAGCCCGAACACGAAGGCTGGCGCTACACCCGTTTTGCGTTTTGGGCCGGTTTGGTGTTGTTGCTGATTTCCAGCACGGGTTTGGAATGGACGCGTTTGTACCGCTTTGAAGACCGCTTGCCTGGCCACGTCAGTGGCGGCGTGTTGGGCTACTTGGTGGGACCGTCGAGCTTGAACTGGTTGGGCTTCAATGGCTCTGGTTTGATCTTCATCGTCTTTGGTGTCGTCGGCGCTTCTTGGGTCTTCCGTTTTTCGTGGGGTCAAACCGCAGAGAACCTCGGTGCTTGGCTCGATGGCTTGTACGAAGCATGGCAACAACGCCGCGAACGCGAAGAAGATGTGGCCTACGGCATGGTGGCGGCGCGTGAACGTGAAGAAGTGGTGTTTGAAGAGCGCGTGGAAATCAAAGAGCACCCCCCCATTGCGGTGCACATTGAGCCCGAAATCATCGAAGTGCCCAAGAGTGCCCGCGTGGCCAAAGAGCGCCAAAAAACCTTGTTCACCGATGCGGCCACCGACTCGCGTTTGCCGCAGGTCGATTTGTTGGATGACCCTCTGTCGCGCCAAGAAACGGTGTCGCCTGAAACGCTGGAAATGACCAGCCGTTTGATTGAGAAAAAGCTCAAAGATTTCGGCGTCGAAGTGCGCGTGGTGGCCGCGTCACCCGGCCCGGTGATCACGCGTTACGAGATCGAACCCGCGACCGGCGTGAAGGGCTCGCAGGTGTTGAACCTGGCCAAAGATTTGGCCCGCTCGTTGTCGTTGGTGTCGATCCGCGTGGTCGAAACCATTCCCGGCAAAAACTACATGGCTTTGGAGTTGCCCAACGCCAAACGTCAGTCGATTCGCTTGAGCGAAATCTTGGGCTCCGATGTGTACAACGAAGCCAAGTCCATGTTGACCATGGGCTTGGGCAAAGACATCGTGGGCAACCCCGTGGTGGCCGACTTGGCCAAGATGCCGCACGTGTTGGTGGCGGGTACCACGGGCTCCGGTAAATCGGTGGGTATCAACGCCATGATTTTGTCGTTGCTCTACAAAGCCGAAGCACGCGATGTGCGTTTGCTGATGATCGACCCCAAGATGTTGGAAATGTCGGTGTACGAGGGCATTCCACATTTGCTGGCGCCTGTGGTGACCGACATGCGCCAAGCCGCGCACGGTCTGAATTGGTGTGTGGGTGAAATGGAAAAACGCTACAAGCTGATGAGCAAACTCGGCGTGCGTAACCTAGCCGGCTACAACGCCAAGATCGACGAAGCTGCGGCGCGTGAAGAGTTCATCTACAACCCGTTCAGCTTGACGCCCGAACAACCCGAGCCCTTGCAACGTTTGCCCCACATCGTGGTGGTGATCGATGAGTTGGCCGACTTGATGATGGTGGTGGGCAAGAAGATTGAAGAGCTGATTGCACGTTTGGCGCAAAAGGCCCGTGCGGCTGGCATTCACTTGATCTTGGCCACGCAACGTCCGAGCGTGGACGTGATCACGGGCTTGATCAAGGCCAACATCCCCTCGCGCATTGCGTTCTCGGTGGGTTCCAAAATTGACAGCCGAACCATTCTGGATCAGATGGGCGCTGAGGCCTTGTTGGGCATGGGCGACATGCTCTACATGGCCAGCGGCACCGGCTTCCCTGTGCGCGTGCATGGCGCCTTTGTGAGTGACGAAGAAGTGCACCGCGTGGTCAGCTACCTGAAAACCCAAGGCGAGCCCGATTACATCGAAGGCGTGCTCGAAGGCGGCACCGTCGACGGCGATGGCAACCCTGCCGGCCCCGACTTGTTTGGTGATGTGCCCGCCGAAAAAGACCCGATGTACGACCAAGCCGTGGAAGTGGTGTTGAAGAACCGCAAGGCCAGCATTTCGCTGGTGCAACGCCACTTGAAAATTGGTTACAACCGCGCCGCTCGTTTGGTGGAAGACATGGAAAAAGCCGGCATGGTCAGCGCCATGAGCAGCAACGGGCAGCGCGAAATTTTGGTGCCCAAGCGTGATGAATGAGTGCCATGACTAAGCGCTTGTCATTGCGTGCGTGCGTACTGGCATGCTTGCTGGCGGCCGGTGCCGTGCATGCCAGCAGCTTGGACACTTTGGCTACTTTTTTGAAGTCCACCCAAAGCGGCCGTGCTGATTTCACGCAGGTGGTGACATCGCCGCTCAAGCCCGGTCAA
>JBPCSU010000108.1:0-9305 GCA_051006815.1 Limnohabitans sp. | reverse complement strand
TTGGCCCAGCGCCTGCAAACCAGCTACCCCCGGATCGACGTGCGCACCGGGCCAAGCGATCCCGCGGACCATGACCTGGTGGTCAATGCCACGCCCATGGGCATGAACGAGGGCGACGCCTTGCCGATGGATGTGTTGCGCATTTCCCCCGACGCCTTTGTGGGTGAGGTGGTGATGAAAACCGAAATGACCGCCTTTTTGCAAGCCGCCAAAAACCGTGGCTGCCGTGTGCAAGTGGGTTCAGACATGTTGTTTGAACAAATTCCTGCGTATCTGGAATACTTTGGCTTGCCCACCACCACGGCGCAAGTGTTGCGCGATGTGGCGCAGCTAAGTTATTAATTTTTCATGGAGTCTTTGATGACCTTGCACTCTTCACACCGTGAGTCCGTGCCCGACATGCCCAACCGTTTGGGGCTCGACGGGATTGAGTTCATCGAATACGCCACCAGCCGCCCCCAAGCGTTGGGCCAGGTGCTAGAGAACATGGGCTTTCGTCCCGTGGCGCGCCACCGTTCGCGTGAGGTGACTTTGTATCGCCAAGGCGGCATGAACCTGGTGGTCAACGCCAGCCCCGATGATGCGCGCGTCAGTGCCACCACCGATGGCGAGCCCGTTATTTCTGCCGTGGCCTTCCGTGTGCGCGATGCCTTGCAGGCCCACACCCGTTGCATGGACTTGGGTGCTTGGAACGTCACCAGCCAAGCGCAAGCGATGGAGCTGCACATTCCCGCCATCCATGGCCCAGGCGGCAGCCGTTTTTACTTTGTCGATCGTTGGCAAGAGTTTTCAATTTACGACATCGACTTCAAACCCATTCCCACTGTGGACCAACACCCACCGGCCACGGCTGGCATGGGCTACTTTGGCGTGGTGCAGTACATCGGTGCAGGCCGCAGTGCGGACTGGTTGGCCTACTTTGAGCACATGTTTGATTTCGGCTTTGTGCCCGATGACCAGCGCTTTGGCATCTTGCCCAAAGGCAAGTTGATGAAGAGTCCTTGCGGCAACTTCTTGTGGCAGTTGATCGAACCGGATCCTTGGATGGACAGCGACGATTCGCCCGAGTGCCTGCAACGCATTGGCCTTGGCGCACCCGACGTGGGTGCTGCGGTGACGGCGCTCAAAGCCCGTGGCGTGGAGTTTGTTGAATCGACCCAGTTGCACCCCGAAGACCGTGGTGCGTTGACGCGCAGTGCCTTGGGCTCGGTCTCGTTTGAGTTGGTTCACCAAGACTAAAAGGCCGCGCCATGAACTTACTCGACGGCTTTGGGATGGACACCATCACGATGGCGGGCTCGTTAGAAGCCAAGCTGTCGGCCATGAAAGACGCAGGCTTCTCGCAAGTCATGCTGATGGCGCGCGACTTGGTCACCCACCCCGGTGGCGTGCCCGCGGCCGTTGCCGCCGTGCAGGCCAGTGGCTTGCGCCCCACGGGGTTTCAAGTGTTACGCGACTTCGAAGGCCTGTCCGGCCATTTGCATGGCTACAAAGTGGACATTGCCAAGTCGATGCTCGAGATGTGTGCAGCCACAGGCAGCAAGGTGTTGCTGGCGTGTTCGTCCACCTCGCGCCACGCCACCGATGACTTAGATCAAATTGCCCGCGACTTGAAGAAGCTCGCCATGTTGGCCTTGCCCTTGGGCATCAAAGTGGCGTACGAAGGGTTGTCATGGGGCCGCACGGTCAATGAGTTCACCACCTCGTGGGACGTGGTGTGCCGCGCCGATTGCCCGAACCTCGGTATTGGCTTGGACTCGTTCCACATCTTTGCGGCCAACACGTCGTTGGATGCGATTGAAGACCTCGATCCCGAGAAAATTTTCTTGGTTCAGTTGTCGGACTTCATGTGGAACGAAACCCCGACTTTTGAAGAGCGCATGACCACGGCGCGCACCTTCCGCGTGTTTCCAGGTGAGGGCGTGCACAGCGACGCCTTGGCCGATTTGGTGCTGCGCTTGGACCGCATTGGTTACCGCGGTGACTACAGCTTTGAAGTCTTCAACGACGACTACCAACAACTGCCCTTGGCCACGGTGGCCGAGCGCGCACGCAAGAGTGCCACCTGGTTGCACGACAACGTGCTGCACCGTTCAGCACCTTTGCCTGCGTGGACACGCACACCAGCTTCTGTATGAAACAACGTCAACTGGGCCCTTATCAAGTCTCCGCCATTGGCCTGGGCTGCATGAACCTGAGCCACGCTTACGGCGCGCCACCTGCGCCCGAAGTGGGTGAGGCCTTGATTCACCGTGCCTTGGATTTGGGCGTGACGATGTTTGACACGGCGGCTTTGTATGGCTTTGGTACCAACGAGTTGTTGGTGGGCCGTGCGCTCAAAGCGCACCGCAGCGAAATCACCTTGTGCAGCAAAGGCGGCATGGCGGGTGTGTCGTTCCCCGATGGCGTGAAGCGCGTGATTGATGGTCGACCCGAGGCTTTGCGTAAAAACTGCGAAGACAGTTTGTCGCGTTTGGGCACCGATGTGATCGACCTGTATTACCTGCATCGTTGGGACAAACAAGTGCCCATCGAAGACAGCGTGGGGGCCTTGAGCGACCTGGTGCGTGCCGGCAAGATTCGAGAAATTGGTTTGAGCGAAGTTTCGGCCACCACCCTTCGCAAAGCACATGCCGTGCACCCGAATGCTGCGGTGCAAACCGAGTATTCGCTGTGGACCCGCAACCCCGAAATCGCGGTGCTCAAAGCCTGTGAAGAACTGGGCGCCACGTTTGTGGCCTTCAGCCCTGTGGCACGTGGTTTCTTGTGTGGTGAACTGCGTGATGTCAGCACCTTGGCTGCCAACGACATTCGCCGTGCCATGCCGCGCTTTGCAGCGGAGACCTATGCCGCCAACTTGCCCTTGCTCGATGGCTACCAAGCCATTGCGCGCGAAGTGGGCTGCACGCCTGCGCAATTGGCCTTGGCGTGGTTGCTGCACAAAGACAGCAAGCTCATTCCTATTCCCGGGACGCAAAACGTGCATCACCTCGAAGACAACATCGCCGCTGCCGATGTGGTGCTGTCTGTCGAGCAAATGCAGCGCTTGGAAGCGCTCATCAACCCACAGACGGTGAAGGGGCCGCGTTACAACGCGCTCAACGCGTCAGAGGTGGATACCGAAGAATTTGCGGTTTAAGCCTGGGCGCAACGCTCGGCTTCTTCGTTCATGCCTTCTTTGTCGACGGCGAAAAAGCCGGGCATGTTGAAACGGTTCAGGCTGGGGTAGCTGGAAAACGCCATCGACCAATCGCTGAAGCGGCGTTGTGCCAGCGGACCGCGAGCCAGCAATTCAATGTCGTGGTGACGCGCATCACGCTGCAAACTTTCCCACATCGATGCGATCGACTCAGGTGGCCCTTCGATGCATTGCACAAACACCTCTTCGGTGTAGAGCAGGTGGCCGGTGATGCCCAGGGCTTGATTCTTCGCACGCGCTTCGCTCAGCATGTTGAAGAGGTGCAAGCTCCCTAGCGTGTTGGTGGCTTTCGAGCGGTAAAGCAGGCGTTCGAGCACAGGGGAATGTTGAAAATAAAAACAGCTGCAATTTTACAAATTCGAGATTAAAAAAGGCTGACGAAGCTGTTCAAGACACAACGCTGAACAACTGTTCGCGCAGCCAAACGTGGGCCGGGTCTTGCTGGTGCCGCATATGCCAAATGGCGTACATAGGCATTTCTGGCGTGTCAACGGGCACCGGGGCGTCAGCCAAGCCACGTAGCAAACTTTGGCGCAACAGGCCGGGCAGGGTGGCCAAACGCGCTGTCCCAGACACAAAGGCAGCCACGCCCGCAAAGCTGCTCAGCGTGGCTGTAAAGCGGCGTTGAACGCCCTGCTTGAGCAACAGGTCGTCAATGTCCAAACTGCGCCTCGGTTGGTGTACCACGGTGATGTGTTCTGCCGCTTCGTAGGCCTTGCGCGAGCGCGGCGGCTTGCGCACCGTGGGGTCGTAAAACACGCGGTAGCTGTCGGCGAACAAGCGTTTGTGTTTGATGTCGGTGGCGTCGGGTGGACGCGGGCTGATGACCAGCTGGCAGTCTTGCGCCCGCAGCATCTCGGCACTGGGCACATCAGACGGCACCACACGTAAGGTCACCCCAGGGGCTTCGCTTTGCAAGCGGTTCAGCAGACGCGGCAACAACAAATCGCGCTGCAAATCATTGGCAGCAATGGTGATGCATTGGCTCAAGCGCGAGGGCTCAAACGCGCCGCTGTGCACAAAGCCTTGCATTTGGGTCAGCAGCCCCTGTGCTTGCAAAGCCAATGCCTCCGCGCGTGCGGTGGGCACAATGCCACGCCCTGATTTGACAAACAGAGCATCGCCCACGATGGCGCGCAGTCGGTCCAGTTGATGGCTGACGGCCGATTGCGTCACGCCTAAGACGTAGTCCGCTGCCGTGACCGAGACTAGTTCGATGACGGTGCTGAGCAGGTGCAGCAGGTGGCCGTCCAAATCTAAATGATTAAATTTTTTCATGGAATAAATGAGTATGTCTCTGTTTATTTTATGGGTGAAGAGGGCCACACTCCCATCTATTGAAAAACTTCAATCACGGAGACACCCATGACCCACAAGCCCGAACCCATTTTTGGCACCACCTTGTTTGATGGCGACCAAGCCCAAAAAGGCTACGCCTTGAACAAGATGTGCTATTCCTTCAACAGCGCCGACAACCGCAACGCCTTCAAAGCGAACGAAGAGGCGTACATGCAGCAATATGGATTGAACGACCAACAGGCCGAAGCCATTCGTACCCGTCATGTGTTGGGTCTGATTGCGGCAGGCGGCAATGTGTATTACCTTGCCAAATTCGCTGGCATTTTGGGTTTGGACGTGCAGGACTTGGGCGCGGCTCAAACCGGCATGACCAAAGAAGAATTCAAAGCCAAGCTGCGCGCGGCAGCTCACCAATAAACCTCAGGAGACACAAGCATGGCAAAAATCGTTGGCGGCCTCGCCTCATCACACATTCCTTCTATTGGTGGCGCCATTGCCAAAGGCATTCAGCAAGACCCGTACTGGAAACCTTTCTTTGATGGCTTTCCTCCCATTCACCAGTGGTTGGGCAAGGTCAAGCCTGACGTGGCCGTGGTGTTCTACAACGACCACGGTTTGAACTTCTTCCTCGACAAAATGCCCACCTTCGCGGTGGGGGCTGCAGCGCAATACAACAATGCCGACGAAGGCTGGGGCATCCCCACCTTGCCACCGTTCAAAGGCGCGCCCGATTTGTCATGGCACATCATCAATGCGTTGGTGGAGAAAGAGTTTGACGTGGTGACCTGCCAAGAAATGTTGGTGGACCACGCCTTCACCTTGCCTCTCAAGTTGTTCTGGCCTGAGGACGTGTGCCCTGTGTTGACTGTGCCCATTTGCATCAACACCGTGCAGTTCCCCTTGCCATCCGCCAAGCGTTGCTACAACTTGGGCAAAGCAGTGGGCGATGCGATTCGCAGCTGGGACAGCAATTTGAACGTGGTGGTGATGGGCACCGGTGGGTTGAGCCATCAGCTCGATGGCGAGCGTGCCGGCCACATCAACAAAGCGTTCGATTTGGAGTTCATGGAAAGCCTGAAGAAAAACCCCGAATGGGCCACGCAGTACAGCATCCATGAGTTGGTCGAAAAAACCGGCACCCAAGGGGTGGAGCTGGTGATGTGGTTGGCCATGCGTGGTGCCTTGGGTGCCAACGTGACACCTGTGCACGAGAACTACCACATCCCCATTTCCAACACCGCCACGGGCGTGATGGCTTTGGCAACGGCATAAAACAAAAGCGCAAAGAAAAAACCCCGTCGGCGTGAACCGGCGGGGTTTTTTATTGCCTTGAAAAAGCCGAGGCTTACATCGTGTCGATGAAGCTGCGCAGTTTGTCGCTGCGGCTGGGGTGCTTCAGCTTACGCAGGGCCTTGGCTTCGATTTGACGGATGCGCTCGCGCGTCACGTCAAACTGTTTGCCCACTTCTTCGAGCGTGTGGTCGCTGGTCATCTCGATACCAAAACGCATGCGCAGCACTTTGGCTTCGCGTGGGGTCAGGCCGTCCAAGATGTCTTTCACCACGTCGCGCAAGCCGGCTTGCATGGCCGCTTCGATGGGTGCGGTGTTGACGATGTCTTCGATGAAGTCGCCCAAGTGGCTGTCGTCATCGTCACCGATCGGGGTTTCCATCGAGATCGGTTCTTTGGCGATCTTCATGATCTTGCGGATCTTGTCTTCTGGAATTTCCATCTTCTCGGCCAAGACGCTGGCATCGGGCTCAAAACCAAACTCTTGCAAGTGTTGGCGGCTGATGCGGTTCATCTTGTTGATCGTTTCGATCATGTGCACAGGGATACGGATGGTGCGTGCTTGATCGGCGATGGAACGCGTGATCGCTTGGCGAATCCACCAGGTGGCGTAGGTCGAGAACTTGTAGCCGCGACGGTATTCAAACTTGTCCACGGCCTTCATCAAACCGATGTTGCCTTCTTGGATCAAGTCGAGGAACTGCAAACCACGGTTGGTGTATTTCTTGGCGATCGAAATGACCAAACGCAAGTTGGCTTCGATCATCTCTTTCTTCGCGCCGCGTGAACTGCGTTCACCGGCATTCATGCGTTTGTTGATGTCTTTGAGTTGCTCCAAAGGCACCACCACACGGGCTTGCAGGTCGATCAGTTTTTGCTGCAAGTCTTGAATGGGCGGGATGTAGCGGCCCATGGTGGTGGACCAAGGCTTGCCTGCGGCAGCCTGCTTTTCCACCCACTTGAGGTTGAGCAAGTTGGGTGGGAAGTCTTTGATGAAGGTGGCTTGTGGCATGCCACATTTGTCCACGATGATGCGACGCAATTCGCGTTCGTTCTTGCGCACATCGTCCACTTGGCTGCGCACCGATTCGCACAGTTTTTCGATGGTCTTGGCGGTGAAGCGAATACCCATCAATTCGGCGGTCAAGGCGGTTTGGGCCTTCACGTAGGCAGGGGTGCCGTAGCCTTCTTTGTCGTAGGTTTTGCGCAGTTTTTCGAACAACACAATCATGCGGTCGAAGCGCTCCAAGGCCGCGTTCTTCAGCTCTTCCAATTTCTTGGTCAGCGCTTTGGAGCCACCTTTGCCGTCATCGTCGTCTTCTTCATCGAATTCGTCGAAGTCTTCTTCGGCCACGTAGTCGTCGGCTTCGTTCAGGTTGTTGAAACCGTCCACGATGGTGGAGATGACCACTTTGTTTTCACGAATTTCTTCGGCCATGGCCAACACCGCTGCGATGGTGGCAGGCGAGCCACTGATGGCGGCCATCATGTCCATCAAGCCGCCTTCGATGCGCTTGGCGATTTCAATTTCACCTTCGCGGGTCAGCAGTTCCACGGTGCCCATTTCGCGCATGTACATGCGCACGGGGTCGGTGGTGCGGCCGAATTCGCTGTCCACGGTGGACAGGGCGGCTTCGGCTTCTTCTTCGGCTTCTTCTTCGGTTGCTGCCGTGGGCGTGTTGTTGTTGAGCAGCAGGGTTTCTGCGTCAGGGGTGTGTTCGTAAACGGCCACGCCCATGTCGTTCAACATGCTGATCACCACTTCGAGGGTTTCAGCATCGACCATCTTGTCGGGCAAGTGGTCAGAGATTTCGCCGTGGGTCAAATAGCCGCGGGTCTTACCGAGTTTGATCAGGGTCTTCAGGCGTTGACGACGCTTTTGCATGTCTTCTTCAGACAGCACGGTTTCGTCCAAACCAAATTCTTTCATCAAGGCGCGTTCTTTGGCCTTGCTGATCTTCATGCGCAGCGGCTTGGCCTTTTCGGCGCCGGCTTCGACCACGGGTTCACCTTCAAGGTCGGCTTCAATGTCGCCGAGGTCGTCGTCTTCAGCGCCGCCTTTTTTACCTTTGGCTTTGGTGGCTTTTTTCGCTGCTGCTTTGGGCTTGGCGGCCGCTTTGGGTGCGTGGGCTTCTACAGCGGACACTTTCTTTTTGGTGTCTTCGGCTTTGGCTTTGGGCGCAACTTTGGGTGCGGCTTTCGCAGCAGGTTTAGCGCTGGCTTTGGCAGCAGGTTTTGCTGCGGGCTTTGCGGTTGTTTTAGCGGCGGGTTTCACAGCTGGCTTGGCAGCCGCTTTGGGTTTCGATGCAGGCACTGATTTGGCTTTCGTTGCGGGCTTGGCTGCAGGTTTTGCAGCGGTTTTTGCAACGGGCTTTGCGGTTGGCTTGGTAACAGCTTTGGCAGTGGCTTTGACGGCAGGCTTGGCCTTGGCTTTGGGCGCAGCGGGGGCTGGCTTTTTGCTCACGGTTTTAGCAACGACCTTCTTGGCCACAGGTTTGGCAGGCTTCTTGGACTTGCGGTCGACAGGCATGAAAACTCCTAGACATCAAAGAAACAAATACACAGCGCCACAAACACCCGGCGCAGGATGAGAGAGAAACAGGGGAGAAGTAAGAAACCTCAGAAGCAAGCGGGGAGGGCGAACATTTGGAATGCAGTCCTTGCGGTAAGGTGGCGAGTCGTGCGCTTGTGTCACGGTTGGCCGGGCCCGGAGGTGCTGCTGTCGCACTTGCTAAGTGTGGATTATACCCAAAATGGGGAATCGAAAACAGCCAAAGCCGCGTTAATCTTGACTTTCCACCAGTTTTTGGGGAATCAGGCCCAGCTGCCGACGGCGCTCAAACAGGGCTTTGTAGCGCTGCATGGCGGTGGGGTCTGCGGCGGCTTCGGCGATGGCTTCTTTCATCTGCGCATCGAGGCTTTCAAACAAAATTTTGTTCAAAATGCCGCGCAGCTCCAAGCCGGCTTCGCGTTTTTGTTCCTCGGGTGAGCTGGTTTCGGGTTTGGGCTTGCCATCGTCGTCCAGCAGCGGGGTAAAGGCGGTGGCCATGACACGCAGGGCCAGGTCTTCAGCCTCATGTCCTCGCAGCCCCTCGCGCAAGGCACCCCACGCTTGGTTGCCGTGTTCATGGTGTTGGTGGTCAAGCCACACAAACAGGGGGCCATGTGGCGGGGCCAGTTCACACAGCAGGTTGTGGTCTTCGGTGGACAGGTCTTCCCAAATGTCCATGTGCGAGAGCAGCACCCGCGCTGCGTGGTCGGCTCGGCCTGTGGGGATCAGGCGTGTCCCGCGTGTTCGAGGCTTGGGCGCGTACGGCTCACGGGGTTGGAACTTGGCGGATTTCTTGAATTCACCAGAACGTGCAGGCGCAGCGGTGGACGCTGCGGGCATACACAGGTCTTGCAACTCGTGGTTGCCGAGGTCGGCCAGTTCGGCAATCTCGCTGAGCAGCTGGCGTTTGAGTGCGCCATCGGGCAGCGCCATCCACAGGGGCTTGGCATTGCTGGCCATGTGGGC
>JBPCSU010000107.1:0-5279 GCA_051006815.1 Limnohabitans sp. | reverse complement strand
CGGCGCAACTCGGGATCCACAATGGGTTCGTCCCAAAACACATCCAAGGCCGCCCCCGCAATGGCCTTGTCTTTCAGGGCCTGCACCAACACCGGTTGGTCCACCACGGAACCGCGTGCAATGTTGACCAAATAGCCCTTGGGGCCCAAAGCTTGCAGCACCTCAGCGTTGATCAACTTGTCGGTGCTGTCACCTCCTGGCACAGCCACCACCAAATAATCGACAGACGCGGCCAATGCGGCGACCGTGGGGTGGAAGGCATAAGGCACATCCGCTTTCGGGGCGCGACCGGTGTAGGCAATCTGCATGTCAAAGGCCGCAGCACGTTTGGCAATGGCACGGCCAATGCGCCCCATGCCCACCACGCCCAAACGCGTGCCCGAGACTTTGTGCGTCAGTGGGAACACATCGTCAACCCAATCGCCGTTGCGCACAAAGCGGTCGGCTTGCGGAATGCGACGCCCGATGGACAGCAGCAACACCATCGCCAAATCAGCCACATCGTCGGTCAGCACGCCCGGGGTGTGGGTGACCACAATGCCTTTTTCTTTGGCCGCCTCGACATCAATGCCGTCGTAGCCGACGCCGCAAATGGCAATCAGTTTGACGTTGGGCAACATCATCAGCAGCTTGCGGTCCACCTTGGCTGCACTCATGCCTACAATGGCGCTCACTTTGATCAAGGCCCCCGGGTCTTTGATGTGGGTGTGGTCGTGCACGATGTAATCAGCCTCTTGCAACGCGTTCATCATGAACGGGGGCAAAGGCGAAACTTGCAATAGTTCGTAAGCCATCGTGACGTCCTCCAACAATTCTTTGTAATTGCGCCTTACTCTACTCCTTCATTGGCTAACATGACAGCCTATGACTGAAGGCGCCCCCACCCTTGACATCCACGGCTCCACCGCCACGCTGACGCTGCACCGCCCCTCACAACGCAACAGCCTGACGGACGAGGACCTGTCCACCCTGCTGACCCATTTCGACACGCTCAACCAAACCGCCTCGGTCGAGGTGGTGGTGTTGCGGGCCAACACCGCAGGCCAAAAGCACCCCGTGTTCAGTGCCGGCTACAACGTGGGTGGCTTTGACAACGACCCCATGGCGCCTTTGTTTTTTGAAAAAATTCCCGAAGCCCTGGAACGCTTACGCCCCATCACCGTGTGCGCGTTGAATGGCAGCGTCTACGGCGGCGCCACCGATGTGGTGTTGGCCTGCGACTTCATCGTCGCCCAACGCGGCCTCACTTGGCGCATGCCGGCGTGCGCGTTGGGGCTGCACTATTACCCCAGCGGGCTGCGCCGCTACGTCAACCGCTTTGGCCTACAAGCCAGCAAACGTGCCTTCTTGCTAGGGCAAGCGCAACCGTTTGAAGACCTTGAGAAGCTGGATTTGTTTGAGGCTTTGGTGGACGCGGATGCGTTTGAAGACGCCCTGTCACACCTGGTGAGCACCTTGAGCAACATGGCCCCTTTGGCTTTGTCGCTGACCAAGAAAAGCTTGAACGAAATTGCCGCGGGTATTTATAACGAACCTGCACTCAAAGAACGCTCACGACAATCGGTCCACAGCGACGACTTTGCTGAAGGCCGTGCGGCGTTTGCAGAACGTCGCCCTCCCAAATTCACAGGCACTTAACGATTTTTTCAAAGGTTTTTTGATGCGACTCCTTCACACCATGCTGCGCGTTGGCGACTTGCAGCGCGCCATCGACTTTTACACCCATGCCATGGGCATGCAACTGCTGCGTATCACACAACGGCCTGAGCAACAGTACGACCTGGCTTTCGTCGGCTACGGCACCAACCCCGACCATGCAGAGCTGGAGCTGACCTACAACTACGGTGTGTCGTCCTATGACTTGGGCACGGCCTACGGCCACATCGCCATTGGTGTGCCCGATGTCGCCGCTACGTGTGAAAAGATCCGTGCCGCTGGCGGCACTATCACGCGCGAGCCAGGTCCCGTCAAAGGTGGCGCCACGGTGATCGCGTTCGTGCAAGACCCCGATGGCTACAAGATTGAGCTGATCGAACGCGCCAGCAACTGACGCACGTCCCCACAGTCAAAAACAAAAAGGGAGCCCATGGGCTCCCTTTTTTGAGTTAGCTTGCCGCTGCAAGCCCTGGCTGTTCCCTGAGGGAATTAAGCCTTCTTGGCGTAAGCCGAGCACCAGCCTTTGCTGGACACTTGCTTGCCTGCGAACAGTGGGCAACCGCCAGCGGCATCGCCTGCTTTGCCTTGGAACAAGGTGCAGTTGCCACATTGTTGACCGGCTGCGTATTTGGGTTGCTTGGCTTTGTCCACTTTGGTGGCGTCAGCTTTGTAGCCCAAGCCAGCAGCTTGTGGGTCTTTCTCATCCACCATCGCTGCTTGTGCAGCTGTTGTTGCAAAGGCGGCAACGCCGGCAACAGAGATGGTTTGCATCATGAATACACGGCGATTGGTAGGTTGGTTCATCAAAGTCCCCTAGACAAGTTAGAAATTGGGCCAGAACATACTGGCAGGCTATATCTTAACGACAGTCGCGCCTCTCTCCTTGATCGATATCAATCCCCCTTGCATAGATGCAACAACGAAGCCGCTATCCTTGAGGCATGAAAGACATTGCCAACCTCCGCAAAAGCTACGAGCGGGCTGAGCTGAACGAGTCAGCCTCGGCCTCCGACCCGATGCAGCAATTTGACCAATGGCTCAAAGAAGCCATTGCCAGCGAAGTGCCCGAGCCCAACGCCATGACCGTGGCCACCGTGGGCAGTGACTTGCGCCCGAGCACACGCGTGGTGCTGATCAAAGGCTATGACGAACGCGGCATCGTGTGGTTCACCAACTACGCCAGCCGCAAAGGACAACAACTGGCAGGCAACCCCTTTGCTGCTTTGCAGTTCCACTGGGTCGAGCTGGAGCGTGTGGTGCGCATCGAGGGCCGTGTGGAAAAAGTCAGCGATGCCGAGAGCGACGACTACTTCCACAGCCGCCCCCTTGATTCACGCATTGGCGCCTGGGCCAGCCCCCAGAGCCAAGTGATTGAAGGCCGTGGCACCTTGGTGGCCAACGCCGCCAAATACGGCGCACAGTTTTTGCTGCAACCCCCGCGTCCCCCGCACTGGGGGGGCTACCGACTCGTACCCGAACAGTGGGAGTTTTGGCAAGGTCGCAAGAGTCGTTTGCACGACCGTTTGCGCTACCGCCAAGCAGCAACAGGTACGTGGCTTCGCGAACGGTTGGCACCCTGAGGAATCAAAAAAGCGGCCACATGGGTCGCTTTTTCTTGGGCTCTTAAAAGCTCACCTGAGCCCCAACCTTCAAGCTGCGTCCAGCCAATGGCGGCGCATTCGCACCCAAGGTTTGCGTCAACACCGACGTCGATGAATAAGCCAACTTGTTGGTGAGGTTGTCGAGCTTGGCAAACAACAACCAATGCGTGGGTCCGCTGTGCATGTGGTAGTTCAACCCTGCGTTCCACAGCGTGTACCCCGCAGTGGCAATGCCTGGATCAGCGCCATTGGCAGGCACCCGGTTTTGCGCACCGGCGTGCAAAAAGCCAAAGCGCGCGCGCCACGCGTTGTGGGACCACACGGCATCCGCCCCCACACGCAGGGGCGCAATGCGCGGCAAGGGGCGGTCATGGGTCAGATCATCCGCCCGCACCACATCGGCACGTAGCTCGGTATCCAACGTCCCGTGCGACGCGTTGGCAGACCACAGCGCCTGCTGCCCGCCGACCCAACGGAGTTTGGCTCCAGACTCCAGGCCGTAGAAACGGGCGCGTACGCCTTCAAATTGGTACATGGGCAAGCCATAAGTGGCGTCATTCGCCCCCAAAGGTTGCAACGACAGGTAGTTGGCAAAGTTCGCCACAAACCCTGTCACGCTGGCGGTGTGAGGGCCTTGCTGCCAAGCGCCGCCCAACTCCAGTTGCATTGCCTTTTCAGGACGATTGCTCGGACTGCCGATTTCATAGGTGTGGGTCGCAGCATGCGGCCCATGCGCAAACAGCTCGTAGTCTTTGGGCGCGCGCTGGCTGGCCGTCACGTGGGTCGTGAGCTGCCACCCGTTTTGTGCCTCGCCTTCACGCAAATTGCGCATCGCTCCCAACGACACACTGAAGGGGTTGAAGGCTTGTGTCTGCGCCACGTTTTCGTGGTTAGGCCCAATGTCTTCCAGCGACTGCACGCGCACGGTTTCTGCACGCGCCGCACCACTGAGTTGCCCCCACCCCGTGGGCAGGGTTTGAAGCGTGAACACGGCGGCGCTGTGCGTTCGGCTCGGCGGCAAAAACCGGTCTGTGCCAACGGCTTGCAATTGGTTGCGGTCACTTTGCACGCCCCAAACGCCCTCGAGCCGCAGCCCGTCCCCGACGCTCAGCGGCTGTTGCCGGGCATCGATGCGCAGGTCGCTGCCGCTGTTGACAAACCGTGTGCCGGCTTGCGGGCCGTCGTATTCGGTGTGGGTGTAGCGGGTGTGGCCCAGCTGAAACTTGACCTCTTGAAACACATCGGCCACGCCGCGCAGTTGCCCTTCCAGCACGTGGTGTTGGCGCAGCATGCCAATCGTCACCGTGGGTTCGGCCACCGTGCCGTAGGTGCTGCGGTAGTCGCTGCTAGACAGCCCCAAGTAACCACGGTCGAACAACAACGTGCCGCCCACTGCACCGCCCCGGCTGTCGCTGGCCGAGTTGCACACGCGACGGCCGTTGGGGGTGCCGTCACAAGTCATGTTGTGGGGCACGCGCAAGTTTTGGGTATGGCGGTCAAACGCATCGACATGCAAGGCCACTTGGTCATTCCCCGTCTCGACCATGGCTGCGGTGCTGCGCTCGTTGGCTGCGCCCCCGGCTCGCACTTCCGCTTTGCCCATGACGCCCCCTTGGTGATCAAAGGCACGCTCGCGAGCGATGCGGTTGTCGATCACATTGATCACCCCGCCCATTGCGCTGCCGCCATACAGCAAGGCCGCAGGACCACGCCACACATCGATACGCTCTGTGGTCAGTGGGTCAATGGGCACCGCATGGTCATTGCTCAGGCCCGACACATCCATGTTCGCCCCGCTGTTTTGCAACAGGCGCACTCGGTCACCTTCTAGCCCACGCACGGTGGGACGTCCCACATTGGGACCAAACGAACTGTTGGCAATGCCTGGCAAGTTGTCCAGCGTCTCGCCCAAGGTGCTGGCTTGGCGTTGGGTCAGTGCCGCCCCCGAAAGCTGCTGCACAGGTGAGCCCAGGTTGTTTTGCGCCAACGAACGCGCCGTGATGGTGACCTCATCCAGGTGAG
>JBPCSU010000106.1:0-7839 GCA_051006815.1 Limnohabitans sp. | reverse complement strand
GTTCACGGCTTGGTGGTAAGCGGCATAAACCTTTTGTGGGTCATGGCCGCCACGCTTCAAGGCCCAAATTTCGTCGTCGCTCATGTGCGCGACCATCTCGAGTGTGCGTGGATCGCGACCAAAGAAATGCTTGCGCACGTAGGCCCCATCGTTGGCTTTGAAGGCTTGGAAGTCACCGTCCAAGGTGTCCATCATGATCTTGCGCAAAGCGCCGTCTTTGTCGCGGGCCAACAGCTTGTCCCACTCGCTGCCCCACAAGAGCTTGATGACGTTCCAGCCTGAGCCACGGAATTCGCCTTCGAGTTCTTGCACGATCTTGCCGTTGCCGCGCACGGGGCCGTCCAAACGTTGTAAGTTGCAATTCACCACAAAGATCAAGTTGTCGAGCTTCTCGCGGGCAGCCAAACCGATGGCCCCCAAAGATTCCACTTCATCCATCTCACCGTCACCGCAGAACACCCAGACCTTGCGGTTTTCGGTGTTGGCAATGCCACGTGCGTGCAAGTACTTCAAGAAGCGTGCTTGGTAGATCGCCATCAAGGGGCCTAAGCCCATCGACACGGTGGGGAATTGCCAGAACTCGGGCATGAGTTTGGGATGTGGGTAGCTGGACAAACCTTTGCCATCCACCTCTTGACGGAAGTTGAGCAACTGCTCTTCCGTCAAACGACCTTCGAGGTACGCACGGGCGTACACACCGGGTGACACGTGGCCTTGGATGTACAAGCAATCGCCACCGTGGTTTTCGTTTTCCGCGTGCCAGAAGTGGTTGAAGCCAGCACCAAACATGTGCGCCAAGGAAGCGAAAGAGCCAATGTGGCCGCCGAGGTCACCGCCATCTTCGGGGTTGTGGCGGTTGGCTTTGACCACCATCGCCATCGCGTTCCAACGCATGTAGGCGCGCAGACGTTCTTCAATTTCAATGTTGCCGGGGCAGTGCGCTTCTTGATCAGGCTCGATCGTGTTGACGTAACCGGTGGTGGCAGAGAACGGCATGTCGATGCTGCTCTCGCGTGCGTGCTCGAGCAGTTGCTCCAACAAGAAGTGCGCACGCTCGGGGCCTTCTGAGTTGATGACGGCGGACAGCGCGTCCATCCATTCACGCGTTTCTTGGGTGTCCACGTCGGTGCGCAGATCGTTCGGTTGTGCTGACATGTTTGTCTCCTCTTGTTGCACTGTTATGACTCGAATGTACGAAGTTTCTCACAAATTTCCCAAATTTCAAATAGCAACTTGTGATTTCTTATTATGAAATTCAATAATTACTTGAAACAAAGTTCACTGGGCCGGACATAAACTTGCACCACATGCAGAAAACACCGTCTCACTCCCCGCTGCAGCCGCTTTTCGCCAGTTGGCGCAAATGGTGGCGAGCCCAAACACCCAACCGCCAAGACCGTTTTGCCTTCATCGCGCCACTGGCTGCGGTGGTGTTGTTCATGGCGGCCATTACCACCGCGTTTTGGTATTTGCGTTACGAGGAACTGGACCGCGAACAAGAAGTCGTCCGTCGGGATGTGGAATACGCGCAACAACGCTTGCGCCTCAGGTTGCTGGACAAGCAAGAGCAAATCGTGCGCATGACGCGATCCATCGCTAACCGAGAAATGGACTTGCGCGGCTTCCAAAACGAAGCCCAAGCGGTGATCAACCAAAGCCCAGAAATTTGGAGCATCACGTGGATGGATGCGCGACGACGCGTGCGTGCCGGCTACGTCAGCAGCTCAGCTGCAGCCTATGTCAACACCCAAACCAACGAGTTGCTCAACCACCCCGAAACATCGCACACGTTTGAGCTGACGCGCGATTTGTTACAGCCCGTTTATTCGCAACCCATCATCGAAAAACGCGCCAACGCACAAACCTACACAGAGCTGCAATTGCATGTGCCCATCGTGAGCCATGGCAAGTTTGAAGGCGTGCTGCTGGTTGAATACACGATGGAGAGCATGCTGCGCTACGCCGTGCCCATTGAAATCAGCAGCAAATACGCGGTGTCTTTGCGTGATGCCAACAACGTGGTGCTGGCAGGCCAAGTCAGCCGCCCACGCCCCAAGGTCACAGAAGTGCTGCCCTGGTTGCGACAAACCAACGAATACGACGTGCCCATCACCCCGGTGGGCTACGCCTTGTCGCTGCACGCACAAAACTACCGCACCTCACAGGGCTTGATTGGCAATGGTTTGTTTTGGCTGGTGGCGGTGCTCAGTGCCATGACCGCTTGGATGTTGATCGGCACCTGGCGTCATACCCGCCGCCGCGTGCAAGCACAGCAGGCCTTGATTGCCGAAACCAACTTTCGCCGCGCCATGGAAAACTCCGTGCTCACGGGCATGCGCGCCATGGATTTGAAAGGCCGCATCACATATGTGAACGCCGCGTTTTGCCAAATGACCGGTTGGACCGAAGACGAGTTGGTGGGCTGCGTGCCCCCCTTCCCGTACTGGCCTGAAGAAGACCGGGAAACCTTGGAGCAAAAGCTCCATCAGGAGCTGCAAGGTGAAACCACCACCAGTGGCTTTCAAGTGCGCGTCAAGCGCAAAGATGGCTCGGTGTTTGATGCACGCTTGTATGTGTCGCCGCTGGTGGATGCACGCGGACAACAAACCGGTTGGATGACATCGATGACCGATATCACCGAACCCAACCGCGTGCGCGAACAACTGTCTGCCGCGCACGACCGTTTCACCACCGTGCTCGAAGGTTTAGACGCCTCGGTGTCGGTGGCTCCACTGGGCAGCAAAGAACTGTTGTTTGCCAACAAGTTGTACCGCCAATGGTTTGACGCCACCACCCAAGGTCACCTGAGCTTGGTGACCCAAGCCGGCCAACCCCGGGCACCCACGCTGACCGAGGTGTCGACCGACGATGCACAAGACCAAGACGATGGCTTGATGGGTCTCCCGACCGACGAAATCACCGAAACCAAAGCCGAAAACGCCGAGGTCTATGTGCCCGAGCTCGACAAGTGGTTAGAAGTGCGCTCGCGCTACCTCAACTGGGTCGATGGCCGCTTGGCCCAAATGGTGATTGCCACCGACATCACGCCCCGCCGCCAAGCCGAAGAACAAGCCCAAGTGCAAGCCGAACGCGCGCAATCAGCCAGCCGCTTGATCACCATGGGTGAAATGGCGTCCAGCGTGGCGCACGAGTTGAACCAGCCGTTGACCGCCATCAACAACTACTGCAGCGGCATGATCTCGCGCATCCAAGCCAACAACCTGAACCAAGAAGACTTGCTCAAAGCACTGGAAAAAACTGCGCACCAAGCGCAACGGGCGGGGCAAATCATTCAGCGCATTCGCAGCTTTGTGAAGCGCAGCGAGCCCAACCGCACGCTGTCGGACGTCAGCGCCATCGTGGCCGAGGCGGTCGAATTGGCCGGCATTGAAATGCGCCGCCGCCAAGTGCGCTTGACCCAAGTGGTGGCCGCCCGCTTGCCCGCCATCAACGTCGACCCCATCTTGATTGAACAGGTGTTGGTCAACCTGATGCGCAATGCGGCCGAATCGATCGACATGGCCCAACGCCCCCTGACCCGCCGCGACGTGGAGCTGAAGGTATTGCCCCGCCAAGAAGAAGGACAAGCAACCCTCGAGTTTTCAGTCACCGACACCGGGCGCGGTTTGCCGCCCGAGGTGATGGAGCGTTTGTTTGAAGCCTTCTTCTCCACCAAGTCTGAAGGCATGGGAATTGGCCTCAATTTGTGCCGTTCCATCGTCGAATCCCACCAGGGTCGGATGAAAGCCGAGAACCTCTACAATGGTGAGGAAATAACGGGCTGCCGCTTTTCCTTCTGGATACCGGTCCGCTAGGTTGGAGTTTTTTGATGAGTTTGATTCCCAAAAAAGGTACGGTTTATGTTGTCGATGACGACGAGGCTGTGCGCGATTCGTTGCAATGGTTGTTAGAAGGCAAGGACTACCGCGTTCGTTGCTTTGATTCCGCCGAAACGTTTCTCAGCCGTTACGACCCACGCGAAGTGGCGTGCTTGATCGTCGACATCCGCATGGGTGGCATGACCGGTCTGGAACTGCAAGACAAATTGGTCGAACGCAAATCGCCCATGCCCATCGTGTTAATCACAGGTCACGGCGACGTGCCCATGGCGGTCGACACCATGAAAAAAGGTGCGATGGATTTCATCCAAAAGCCATTCAACGAAGCCGCGTTGGTCAGTTTGGTTGAACGCATGTTGACCCAAGCCAATGAATCGTTTGCGGAATACCAACAAGCCGCCAGCCGTGACGCCTTGATGGCCAAGCTGACCACCCGCGAAGCCCAAGTGCTGGAGCGCATCGTGGCCGGTCGTTTGAACAAACAAATCGCCGACGACTTGGGCATCAGCATCAAAACCGTGGAAGCACACCGTGCCAACATCATGGAAAAGCTCAATGCCAACACCGTGGCCGACTTGCTGAAAACTGCGCTCGGACAAACGGCGCCCAAGGCGTAAGTTGCGCGAGACGCACGCGTTTTGCACACCCCTTCAACGCCCGTGACTCACGGGCGTTTTCAATTCTCACCTTCATTTGTATACACACCATGACCGCACAACTCATCGACGGCAACGCGCTCTCCAAACAGCTACGCACCCAAGTGGCAGCTGACACCGCTAAGCTCAAAGCCCAAGGTTTGACACCCGGCTTGGCCGTGGTCTTGGTGGGCGACAACCCCGCCAGCCAGGTGTATGTGCGCAACAAAGTCAAAGCCTGCGAAGAAGCCGGCTTGCATTCGGTGCTCGAGAAATACGAGGCCAGCATGACCGAAGCCGACTTGCTCGCCCGCGTTGATGCCCTCAACAACGACCCAAGCATTCATGGCATCTTGGTGCAACTGCCCTTGCCTGCACACATTGATGCGCAAAAAGTGATTGAAGCTATCAGCCCTGCCAAAGACGTGGATGGTTTCCACATGGCCAGCGCAGGGGCACTGATGACGGGCATGCCTGGCTTCTGGCCCTGCACGCCCTACGGCTGCATGAAGATGCTGGAGAGCATTGGCTACAGCCTCAAAGGCAAACACGCCGTGGTGATTGGCCGCAGCAACATCGTGGGCAAGCCCATGGCACTGATGCTGCTGCAACAAAACGCCACCGTCACCATCTGCCACAGCGGCACACCTGATTTGAAAGCCATGACCTTGCAAGCCGATGTGATCGTGGCGGCCGTGGGCAAACGCAATGTACTGACCGCCGACATGGTCAAACCCGGCGCCGTGGTGCTCGACGTGGGCATGAACCGCAATGACGAAGGCAAACTCTGCGGCGACGTGGACTTTGATGGCGTCAAAGAAGTGGCCAGCTACATCACCCCCGTCCCCGGTGGCGTGGGCCCCATGACCATCACCATGTTGTTGGTCAACACCTTGGAATCGGCGCAACGTGCCTTATCTGAGACACACTGATTTTTCTAAGCACCCCATGACAGACGCTACCAACCCGCTGCTCGATTTCACCGACCATCCACTGTTTGACGCCATCCAGCCCGCGCACATCGGGCCTGCACTCGACCAACTGTTACCCGCCGCAGATGCTGCACTAGAGAAAGTCACGGCTGCCGACTTTCCTGCTGAGTGGTCAGCCATTGCGTCCGTGCTGGATGTGGCCACTGAAAAACTCAGTCGCGCTTGGGGCGCTGTGAACCATTTGCATTCCGTGGCAGACACGCCTGAGCTGCGTGCGGCCTACACCGAAGCGCTGCCCCGTGTGACCGAGTTTTACACGCGCCTGGGGGCGGACGAACGCCTGTACGCCAAGTACAAAGCCATTCCCGTCGCCAGTTTGAACGCCGAACAACGACACGCCCACACCTTGGCCATGCGCAACTTTGTGTTGTCAGGCGCCGAGCTGGTGGGCGCCGCCAAAGAACGCTTTGCGGCCATTCAAGAACGCATGGCTGATGTGAGCCAAAAGTTCAGCGAAAACGTGTTGGACGCCACGGACCAATGGTCGCTCGTGGTGACGACCGAGGAACTGGCGGGGGTGCCTGATGACGTGTTGCAAGCCACACGCGCAGCCGCGGAGAAAGACGGTGTAACAGGCCACAAACTGAACCTCAAAATGCCGTGCTACTTGCCGGTCATGCAGTTTGCAAAAAGCTCTGCCTTGCGCGAAAAACTCTACCGCGCCTACGCCACACGTGCGTCAGACCAGTCTGATGCTGTGCAATCGGGCAAGACCGAACAAGACAACACACCGTGGGTCAAAGAAATCTTGGCCTTGCGCCAAGAAGAAGCACAGCTCTTGGGCTACGCCAACTTCGCCGAGGTGTCCTTGGCTGCCAAGATGGCGCAGTCGCCCGCTGAGGTGATGGACTTCTTGCGTGACCTCGCCCAACGCGCCCGTCCCTACGCTGAAAAAGACGTGGCTGAGATGCGCGCATTTGCCGCCGAGCACCTGAACCTGCCAGACCCACAGGCCTGGGACTGGCCGTACATCGGCGAAAAACTCAAAGAAGCGCGTTACGCCTTCAGCGAACAAGAAGTCAAACCCTACTTCACCGCGCCCAAAGTGCTGGCTGGTTTGTTCAAGATTGTGGAGACCTTGTTTGAGGTCAGCATCCGTCGTGACACTGCACCGGTGTGGCACCCCACGGTCGAGTTCTATCGCATTGAACGCCATTCGGAAGCAACCCGCGCCCGCGGCTTGCCGCCTGAATTAGTCGGTCAGTTCTACCTCGATCCTGGCGCCCGCGCCGGCAAACGTGGTGGTGCTTGGATGGACGATGTGCGCGCACGCTGGTTGCGCCCCGACACCCACACCCTGCAAACCCCCGTGGCACATTTGGTGTGCAACTTTGCCGAAGGCGTGGGTGGGAAGCCTCCGCTGTTGACGCACGACGACGTGATCACCCTCTTCCACGAATGCGGCCACGGCTTGCACCACATGCTCACGCAAGTGAACGAACGCGATGTGTCAGGCATCAGCGGTGTGGAATGGGATGCGGTCGAGTTACCCAGCCAGTTCATGGAGAACTTCTGCTGGGAATGGTCGGTGCTGCGCCACATGACCGCGCACGTGGACACCGGTGAACCGTTGCCACGTGCACTGTTCGACAAAATGTTGGCCGCTAAAAACTTTCAAAGCGGTTTGCAAACGCTACGCCAAATTGAGTTCTCACTGGTCGACATGCGTCTGCACACCGAGGGCGCAGCTGCGCAAGACTTCATGCACGTGTTGCGCGATGTACGTGCCGAGGTGGCCGTGTTGCAAAGCCCGACCTGGGGCCGCACCTTGCACACGTTCAGTCACATCTTTGCGGGAGGTTATGCAGCGGGCTATTACAGCTACAAATGGGCCGAAGTCCTCTCAGCCGATGCCTATGCCGCGTTTGAAGAAACCGCAGGCGCCGATGGCGAACCCAGCATCGAGACAGGCCGCCGCTACCGCGAAACGATTTTGGAAGTCGGCGGCAGCCGCCCTGCCATGGAATCGTTCAAAGCCTTCCGTGGCCGCGAACCTCAACTGGACGCCTTGCTACGCCACCAAGGCATGGCTTGATTTCACCAAGCAATGGGTTCGCCTTGGTAATCCACAAAATGCGCAGTAGCTTGCGCGGGCAAACCATCCAAGGTTTGCAGTAAACCCGCCACGGACTGCGCTGGTGTGAGGCTGTCTTGCGGCGCCACAAACGGCGCTGACAAGGGCGACGCCACCGTGCCTGGCTGCATAGCCACCATCACCAGCTGGGGGCGTTTACGAGAAGCCTCAATCGCGGCCGTTTGCAACACCATGTTCAACGCCGCCTTGGCCGCACGGTAGCCATAACAACCGCCTTTGCGGTTGTCGCTGATGCTGACCACACGAGCAGACAACTTGGCGTAAATGCAGCGCTGCTC
>JBPCSU010000105.1:0-6194 GCA_051006815.1 Limnohabitans sp. | reverse complement strand
GACGAACTCAAAGCCGCTGGCGTGCGCGTGGTACCTCCAGCTGTGGCACGTCGCGGTAGCTTTGTGGCTGCGGGTGCGATTTTGATGCCCTCTTACGTGAACATCGGCGCCTATGTGGATAGCGGCACCATGGTGGACACCTGGGCCACCGTGGGCTCTTGCGCACAAATCGGCAAGAACGTGCACTTGTCTGGTGGCGTGGGCATTGGCGGCGTGTTGGAGCCGTTGCAAGCCAACCCCACCATCATTGAAGACAACTGCTTCATCGGCGCACGCTCTGAAGTGGTGGAAGGCGTCATCATCGAAGAAAACTCCGTGCTCGGCATGGGCGTGTTCATCGGTCAATCGACCCCCATCTTCGACCGCGCCACCGGCGAAATCAGCTACGGTCGCGTGGCCTCTGGCTCGGTGGTGGTGGCCGGCAACATTCCTAAAGTCGCTGCCAATGGCGCGCCTTACAGCATGTACGCCGCCATCGTGGTCAAGCGTGTGGATGCACAAACCCGCTCCAAGACCAGCATCAACGACTTGTTGCGCGACTAATTCGTTCAAAAGCTCTTTTCGATGTCTCGCACTCTCCAGCTCACCGAGCAACTCATCTCGCGCCCGTCGGTCACCCCCGAGGACGCGGGCTGTTTGGACATCCTCATCGAGCGGCTGAGCCCCCTCGGTTTTGAGTGTGAGCGCATCGACAGCGGGCCTGACACGTTCCGTGTGAGCAACCTGTGGGCTGTTCTGCGTAGCGCCCACGCTGGAGCGAAGACGCTGGTGTTCGCAGGCCATACCGATGTGGTGCCCACCGGCCCCATCGACCAATGGACCAGCGACCCCTTCACCCCCACCCACCGCGATGGCGTGCTGTATGGCCGTGGTGCCAGCGACATGAAATCGTCGCTGGCGGCGATGGTGGTGGCGTGTGAAGAATTTGCAGCGGCTTGCAACGACCCTGCGATCAACATCGCCTTCTTGCTCACCAGCGACGAAGAAGGCCCGGCGGTGGATGGCACAGTCAAAGTGTGTGAAGTCCTGAAAGCCCGTGGCGAAAGGCTGGACTGGTGCATTGTGGGCGAGCCCACCTCGGTCGAGCGCACCGGCGACATGATCAAAAACGGCCGACGCGGCACGATGAGCGGCAAGCTCACCGTCAAAGGCGTGCAAGGCCACATTGCCTACCCGCAGCTCGCCAAAAACCCCATCCATTTGCTCAGCCCGGCATTGGCCGATTTGGTGGCGATTGAATGGGACCAAGGCAACGCCTTCTTCCCGCCCACCAGCTGGCAAGTGAGCAACATCCACGCAGGCACGGGCGCGAGCAACGTGATTCCCGGCGAATGCGTGGTCGACTTCAATTTCCGCTTCTGCACCGAATCCACGCCCGAGCAGTTGCAGCAGCGTTTGACTGCGGTGCTTCACAAACACCACTTAGATTTCGACCTCCAATGGACCATCGGTGGCCTGCCCTTTCTCACCACACCCGGCGATTTGGTGGGTGCTGTACAAACCGCCATTCGCGACGAAGTGGGTGTAGAGACCGAACTCTCCACCACTGGCGGCACCAGTGACGGGCGCTTCATTGCGCAAATCTGCCCCCAAGTGATTGAGCTGGGCCCTCCCAACGCCACCATCCACAAAATCAATGAATGCGTGGCTGTGGCCGATTTGGAACCTCTGAAAAACATCTACCGCCGTGTGCTCGAAAACCTGCACGGCTTGGCCTCACAGGCCAACACCTCCGCCTAATGACGACCTCCACCCCACTCAGCGCGCTCATTGCCCAGAGCGCGCAGCAGCTTGAGGCTGCCCACGCCGCAGGCCAGTTGAGCTTCGGCCACGGCACCACCAACGCCGCCGACGAGGCAGCTTGGCTGGTCTTGTGGCGCTTGGGCTTGCCTCTCGACACCGATGTGTCGGATGACGTTCACAACGTGCCACTCACCGAGGCCCAAGTGCACGACGTGCAAGCCCTGATGGCCCAACGCATCGCCAGCCGCAAACCCGCGGCCTACCTCACGCAAGAAGCGTGGCTACAAGGCGTGTCGTTCTACATCGACGAGCGCGCGATCGTGCCGCGTTCGCTCATTGCCGAAGTGTTAGCCGTTGGCAGCATCGACCCTTGGCTCGCCCCCCACACCACGCGCGTGCTCGACCTGTGCACGGGCAATGGCAGCTTAGGCATCTTGGCTGCACTGGCGTTCCCCGACATCAGCGTGCAAGGCTTGGACTTGTCCAAAGACGCTTTGGCAGTGGCTCAGATCAACGTCGCACGTCATGGTCTTGAAACCCGTGTGACGCTCACCGAATCGGATGGGTTGGCCCAAGCCGACGGCCTGTTTGACCTCATCTTGTGCAACCCCCCGTATGTGAATGCACAGAGCATGTCCGAGTTGCCTGCCGAGTTCAAAGCCGAGCCGGCACTGGCGTTGGCAGGTGGCCATGACGGCATGGACTTCATTCGCCAAATGCTGCGCGACGCCCCAGCCCACATGCGCGTACACGCGGTGTTGGTGCTCGAAATTGGCCACGAACGCGACTACTTTGAAGCCGCTTTTCCTCACCTCGATGTCGTGTGGCTGTCGACCAGCGCGGGCGATGACCAGGTCTTACTTCTCACACGCCAAGCCATCACCGAAGGCGCTTTTCCCCAATGATCACCATCAAAAACGTCACCTTGCGCCGCAGCGCCAAGGTGTTGCTCGAAGGCGCCAACGTCACCCTCAACCCCGGCGAAAAAGTTGGCTTGGTGGGGCGCAACGGTGCGGGCAAATCGTCACTGTTTGCTTTGCTCAATGGCAATTTGCACGAGGACGCAGGTGAGTTCTACATTCCCACGCAGTGGCGCATGGGCCAAGTGGCCCAAGACATGCCCGAGACCGAGCAAAGTGCCACCGACTTCGTGATCGAAGGCGACACCGTGCTCAACGACGCACGCGCCGAAGTGAAAGCCGCTGAAGCCACCGAAGACGGCGAACGCTTGGGCAACGCCTACATGGCGCTGTACGACGCGGGTGAACACGACGCGCAGTCACGCGCGCAAGCGCTCATCTTGGGGCTGGGCTTCAAGACCACCGAACTCGACAACCCGGTCAACAGCTTCTCTGGCGGTTGGCGTATGCGCTTGCAACTGGCGCGCGCGCTGATGTGCCCGTCCGACTTGCTGCTGCTAGACGAACCCACCAACCACTTGGACTTGGACGCCTTGGTGTGGCTCGAAGCTTGGCTGAAGAAATACGAAGGCACGATGGTGGTCATCAGCCATGACCGCGAGTTTTTGGATGCGGTGACCAACGTCACCCTGCACATCGACGGCGGCAAACTGGTGCGCTACGGCGGCAACTACAGCAAGTTTGAAGACATGCGTGCCGAGCAAATGGAGCTGCAACAAAACGCCTACGCCAAACAGCAAGACAAGATTGCGCATTTGCAAAAGTTCATTGCACGCTTCAAGGCCAAGGCCAGCAAAGCCAAGCAAGCGCAAAGCCGCGTCAAGGCGCTGGACCGCATGGAGAAAATCGCGCCGCTGCTGGCCGATGCCGAGTTCAGCTTCGAATTCAAAGAACCTGCCAACTTGCCCAACCCCATGCTCAGCATGCAAGGCGTGAGCGTGGGCTACCCCGCTCCAGACGATGCGCCCACAGGCACACCGCCCACTGTGATTGTGCAAAACGTCAACCGCTCGGTGTTGGCCGGGCAACGCATTGGCATCTTGGGTGCCAACGGCCAAGGTAAATCAACCTTGGTGAAAACCATCGCGCGCGATTTGCAGTCCTTGGGTGGCGACATGACCGAAGGCAAAGGCCTGAACATTGGCTACTTCGCCCAACAAGAACTCGACGTGCTACGCCCCGCCGACAACCCGCTGCAGCACATGATTGACCTGTGCAAAAAGCTCACGGTGGAAGGCAAGTTGGCGGGACAAGCCACGCGCGAGCAAGACTTGCGCAGCTTCCTCGGCCAGTTCAACTTCAGCGGCGACATGGTCAAGCAAAGTGTGGGCAGCATGAGCGGTGGCGAAAAAGCCCGCCTGGTGCTGTGCATGTTGGTGTGGCAACGCCCCAACCTGCTGCTGATGGACGAACCAACCAACCACTTGGACTTGGCCACCCGCGAAGCCCTCAGCATGGCGCTGAACGAATTTGAAGGTACCGTCATGCTGGTCAGCCACGACCGTGCCTTGCTGCGTGCTGTGTGTGATGAGTTCTGGATGGTGTCACGCGGCGGCGTGTCGCCCTTCGATGGCGACTTGGACGACTACCAACGCTACCTGCTGGACGAAGGCAAACGCCTGCGCGCCGAAGCTGTGGCGGCGGCCAATGCCGCGGCCATGCAAGCCGCCACACCAGTGGTGGCCATGCCTGTTGAAGCCGCACCTGCCCCTGCGGCAGCCAAACCAGCCGTGTCGCGCGATCAACGCAAAGAAGACGCACAGCTGCGAAAATAAATCAACGATAAAAAACGACCGTTGAAAAAAGAGTTTGATGGCGTGGAAAAAACCATGGCCACGCTCGAAGTTGAAAAGACTGCGCTGCACGACAAACTTGCCACGCCCCTGCCCCCTGCTGATATTGCTGAAGCGGGCAAACGCCTCAAAGCGGTGGAAGATGAATTGGCTGCGCTAGAAGTGCGTTGGCTAGAGCTGACCGAAGCGATGGATGCGATTGAGTCAATCGCAATGTAAAACGATCACTTTCGCAATTTTTGAACCTGCTTATAAAGATTAGGTAGATCGTTACAAATGGTTTTCCAAACCATTTCAAAATCGACTTTGAAATAGCCATGGGACACAGCGTTTCGCATTTGGTAGGCGGCTGAAAGCGGTAATTCAGGGTGATTCGTCACAAACTGAGGAAAATGTTTTTGAATATTGTTGCTAGCCTCGCCAATGATCTCAAAGTTACGGATCACGGCATCTTGGATCAACCTGGTATTCAAAAAGTTTAATTCGTCAATATCTGAAACGTATTCTTCAATCCGCTCAATGGCTTCAAGGATATGCCCTAAGTAATCGTCTAGTCGAATTTCATCTGTCGTCATACAGGACGTGCTTCAGCGATGACTTGGTGACGAAATTTGTCAGGCAACGCATTGGGTGTCAGCACATCTACAGGTATGCCCAATAGTTGTAAGAGTTCATGGCGGATGGCACCAATATCAAACAAGGTTGTGTCTTCCGTCGGATCAATCAATAGATCAAGGTCGCTACCTTCGTGATCAACGCCGTGGAGAACAGACCCAAAAACACGCGCATTACGAGCACGGTGACGCTCAACCACTGCGCGAATGGCTGCACGGTGCGTTTGCAAGGCAATTGAGGGTTTCATGAGCATTCTCCTAAAGCAGGAATTGCATCAAATTGTCTCCCATTTTTTAGGAAACGGTGTTTACAAGCTCACAAACCTACAACTTGCGCACTGAACTGCGCGCTGCACCAAATGATGGCGGGGAACGAACACATCCACGCCCAGAAAAATCGGTTCAAGCCAAAGAACCAAAACACCAAGAAGTGAAACACCGCGGCCACGGAGCAAAACACCGCGGCGAGGCGAGGATCGAGCAAGCTCACCGGAAACAAAATTTCCCAAACGATGAAACCCCACGACCCCATCAACGCCAACCAACGGTTGCGCAATGGGTGCGTGGGCGACAGGGGGCCGTAGATGGCCCCGTTCAAAAAGATGGTCATGGCCGAGCCATTGCGCCACTCGCGGCGCAGCAGCTTGACAGCACCTGACATGAAGTACGAGGTGATGGCTTGAATGGCGATGTACCAAAACCCCGCTTGCCAACCGAGTTCGGGGTTGCCCAGCGCACCCACCCCTTGCGCAATCAACAAGCCCGTCAGAACCACCAGGGTTAAGAAATCACTGCCCCCGTTGAACGCGCCGCGCCAACGGATGAGGATGAGCAAGTTGCCAAGAAACAAAAACAACATCAACGGCAACGAACCACCCTGCACAGCCAGCACCAACGCGCCCAACAAGCGCAGCACCAAATGCAGCTGGTGAACGCGGGGCTTGAACAACACATCCAGCAACGCACGCACAGGTGCATTCGGAATATCGGCACGTTGCAACTGCCACGACCAAAACGCATCGTCTGCGGTGTATGGGCCCATGCGCAGGTATTCCAGCGTTTGGATGGTCAGGCTCCACGCAAACACCAGCTCGGTGGCACGAATCGCCATGAGCGTCGGTGCC
>JBPCSU010000104.1:0-16281 GCA_051006815.1 Limnohabitans sp. | reverse complement strand
GGCACAACCTAGGCTCTGCGTTTTATTTGGCGCAATGGGTGTGTGCAGGTCGGGCACTGTGGGCGTTGTGGCCTGATGTGTCTGAGCTTGCAGAGATTGCGAGCTCAGCGCCACGCGTTTAACCCAAGCTGCGTTTTTTGACCGAAATCTTTTTCGGTTTGGCGCGTTTGACTTGACCGCCCGAGGTCAGGCGTTGGTTGCCCAGCACGCGCAAAGTTTTCACTTCGGGGCGTTGGCCGCCACGGCTGCTGTACTTGAGCACTTTCACGTCGCGTGGGCCAGCCATGCGGTCTTCGTCGACGGTGCGTTCTTTTTCAGCGCGAGGGCGCCACAACACAAACAGCTTGCCGATGTGTTGAATGGGCGCTGCGCTGAGTTGGTCGGCCAAAGCCACAAACATGGCTTCGCGTGCTTGGCGGTCGTCGCCCAACACGCGGATTTTGATGAGGCCGTGCGCGTTGAGCGCCATCTCGGCTTCTTTGATCACGGCAGGCGTTAAACCATCGTTGCCAATCATCACGACTGGGTCTAAATGGTGCGCTTCGGCGCGGTGAATTTTGCGTTGAGCAGGTGTGAGTTGTATTGCGGACATACAGGTATTATCCCTGCTCGCTTAGAGGTACGAATTGAAAGCTAAAACTAAAAGCAAAAAGGTGAATAAAACATGGTTGAACGACCATGTGAACGACACCTACGTCAAGCTGGCCCAAAAAGAGGGTTATCGTGCCCGTGCGGCTTACAAGCTCAAGGAAATTGACGAGCAATTTGGCCTGATCAAGTCGGGTCAGGTGGTGGTGGATTTGGGGTGTGCGCCAGGTGCCTGGTGCCAATATTTGCGCCGTCGCATGTCGCCCACAGGCGCCGCATCGGGCGCCTTGAACGGAACCATCATTGGCTTGGATATCTTGCCGATGGAGCCCGTGGAAGACGTCACGTTCATCCAAGGCGACTTCCGTGAAGAAGAGGTGCTGGCACAGCTCGAAACCGCATTGCAGGGGCGTGTGGTGGATGTGGTGGTGTCTGACATGGCGCCCAACCTGACGGGCATTGAGTCGACCGATGCCACCCGCATTGCTCACTTGATCGAGCTGGCGGTGGACTTTGCCCAAAAGCATTTGAAAGACGAGGGTGCTTTGGTGGTCAAGCTCTTTCACGGCAGTGGCTATAGCGACCTGGTGAATTTGTTCAAAACCACGTTTCGGGTGGTTAAACCCGTCAAACCCAAGGCCAGCCGCGACAAGTCCAGTGAAACCTTTTTGGTCGGTATCGGGGTGAAAAGTCGCGTTTTGGCAAATCCTTGAATTTCCTAGGGCCGCTGTGCACGAATAAAGCGGCGCGGGCGCTTGAAACGCCTAAAATCAGGCCCATCTCTGTACGACTCGTACTCTTTTTTATTCGGAGCCCACATTGAACAATCAATGGTTCTCAAAAGTCGCTGTTTGGTTGGTCATCGCCTTGGTGATGTTCACCGTGTTCAAACAGTTTGAAACACGTCCTGGCGCTGGCTCGGGCTACCTTGGCTATTCGGACTTCCTAGAAGAAGTCAGAGCCAAGCGCATCAAGACCGCAACCATCCAAGAAGGTCAGGGCGGCACAGAAATCACCGCAGTCACCAACGACGAGCGCAAGATTCGCACAACGGCGACTTACCTGGATCGTGGGTTGGTCGGCGACCTCATTGCCAACGGTGTGAAGTTTGATGTCAAGCCCCGCGAAGAAGGCTCGCTGCTCATGACTTTGTTGGTCAGCTGGGGCCCTATGCTCCTGTTGATTGGCGTGTGGGTGTATTTCATGCGCCAGATGCAAGGCGGCGGCAAAGGCGGTGCGTTCAGCTTTGGCAAGAGCAAAGCGCGCATGCTGGACGAAAACAACAACCAAGTCACCTTCGCCGATGTCGCAGGTTGCGACGAAGCCAAAGAAGAAGTGAAAGAAGTTGTCGACTTTTTGAAAGACCCCCAACGGTTCCAAAAACTCGGCGGTCGTATTCCCCGTGGCTTGCTGTTGGTGGGCCCTCCTGGCACCGGTAAAACGCTGCTCGCCAAAGGTATTGCGGGCGAAGCCAAGGTGCCGTTCTTCAGCATCTCCGGTTCAGACTTCGTCGAGATGTTTGTCGGCGTGGGCGCTGCCCGCGTGCGTGACATGTTTGAGAACGCGAAGAAAAACGCACCTTGCATCATCTTCATTGACGAGATTGATGCCGTGGGTCGCCAACGTGGCGCCGGTGTCGGCGGTGGTAACGATGAGCGCGAACAAACCCTGAACCAAATGCTGGTCGAAATGGATGGTTTTGAGACCAACCTCGGTGTGATCGTGGTTGCCGCGACCAACCGTCCCGACATTTTGGATGCCGCCTTGTTGCGCCCAGGTCGCTTTGACCGTCAGGTGTATGTGACCTTGCCCGACATCCGTGGCCGCGAACAAATTTTGAATGTGCACATGCGCAAAGTGCCAATTGGCCAAGACGTGAACGCCAGCGTCATCGCCCGCGGCACCCCCGGCATGAGCGGCGCGGACTTGGCCAACTTGTGTAACGAAGCTGCGTTGATGGCTGCACGTCGCAACGCCCGTGTGGTGGAGATGCAAGACTTCGAAAAGGCCAAAGACAAAATTTTGATGGGCCCTGAACGCAAGAGCATGGTGATGCCCGAAGAAGAGCGTCGCAACACGGCTTACCACGAAGCTGGCCATGCCTTGATCGGCAAGTTGCTGCCCAAGTGTGACCCTGTGCACAAAGTGACCATCATTCCGCGTGGCCGCGCCTTGGGCGTGACCATGAGCTTGCCTGAGAAAGACCGCTACAGCTACGACCGTGAATACATGCTCAACCAAATCAGCATGTTGTTCGGTGGTCGTATTGCGGAAGAAGTGTTCATGAACCAAATGACCACCGGCGCCAGCAACGACTTTGAGCGTGCCACATCGATTGCACGTGACATGGTGACCCGCTACGGCATGACCGAGGCTCTAGGGCCTATGGTGTACGCTGAAAACGAAGGCGAAGTGTTCTTGGGTCGCTCGGTCACCAAGACCACCAGCATGTCGGAAGCCACCATGCAAAAGGTGGACGTCGAAGTGCGCCGCATCATCGACATGCAATACAACTTGGCGCGCCGCTTGATTGAGGAACACTCAGACAAGATGCACACCATGGCGAAAGCTTTGCTCGAGTGGGAAACCATCGACAAAGAGCAGATTGACGACATCATGGCCGGTCGTGAACCCCGTCCGCCAAAAGACTGGACGCCTCGCACTCCTTCATCAGGCGGTGACAACGGTGGGTCACCTGCGGTTCAACCTGATCCATCGCCCTCTGCGGCTTGAGCGTCAGATGAGTCAACCAGAAACGGGGCGTGAGCCCCGTTTTTCATGGAGTTTTTATGTTTTGGCAAAGCACACGTTTTCGCATTGACTTGGCGCAACCGCAGGTGATGGGCATTGTCAATGTGACGCCCGACTCGTTTTCGGATGGTGGCCGGCATGACAACACCCGTGCTGCCTTGGCGCATTGCGAACAATTGCTCAAAGACGGTGCGCATATCTTGGACATCGGTGGCGAATCCACCCGTCCCGGTGCACCTGCTGTTTCTTTGGAAGCGGAGTTGGCGCGTGTGCTGCCTGTGGTGCGTGAGGCGGTTCGGCTCGGTGTGCCGATCTCTGTGGACACCTACAAAGCGGGTGTGATGCAGGCGGTGTTGGATGCCGGGGCTGACATCATCAATGATGTGTGGGCCTTGCGGCAAGCAGGTGCGCAACAGGTGGTGGCTGCGCATGCCAAGTGCGGCGTGTGTTTGATGCACATGCATGGAGAGCCTCAAACCATGCAGGCTTTGCCCATGCAAGGTGAGGTGATTCAACCGGTGGTTGAATTCCTAAAAGTCCAAGTGCAGGCGTTGATCACCTCAGGTGTGGCTCCAGCGCGTATCGCGCTCGATCCTGGCGTGGGGTTTGGCAAGACCGTGGCTCAAAACTTTGAACTGCTGGCTCACCAAGATCAGCTGTTGGCCTTGGGATACGGATTGTTGGTGGGTTGGTCGCGCAAGTCCTCATTGGGGGCGGTGACCGGCTGTGAGGTGGGGGAGCGCCTGGTTCCCAGTGTGGCTGCTGCACTGCTGGCGGTAGAGCGGGGCGCGCGCATTGTGCGTGTGCATGATGTGGCTCCAACCGTGCACGCGCTGAAGGTTTGGCGCGCCTCTCAGGTTTGAGACAATCCTCATAAGAAACTCAATCAAAACAACAAAGAAAGCAGCGCCCATGACACGCAAATACTTTGGCACAGACGGCATCCGTGGCACCGTGGGGCAAGCCCCCATCACGCCCGATTTTGTGTTGCGCTTGGCGCATGCGGTCGGCCGCGTGTTGAAGCAAACCGAAGCGCATCCCACAGTGCTGATTGGTAAAGACACGCGTATCTCGGGCTACATGTTGGAATCGGCTTTGGAGTCGGGCTTTAACTCAGCCGGTGTGAATGTGGTGTTGTTGGGGCCTTTGCCAACGCCTGGCGTGGCCTACCTGACACGTGCGCAACGCGCGAGTTTGGGTGTGGTCATCAGCGCCAGTCACAACCCGTTTGCCGACAACGGCATCAAGTTTTTCAGTGCCCAAGGCAACAAGCTGAGCGACGCATGGGAATTGGCAGTGGAAGCTGCTTTGGACGACGTGCCTGTTTGGGTGGACTCGGCAAATTTGGGTAAAACCAAGCGCTTGGACGATGCCGCAGGCCGCTACATTGAGTTTTGCAAAAGCACGTTCTCAAACGAGCTCACGCTCAAAGGTTTGAAGATCGTGGTGGATGCCGCACACGGTGCGGCTTATCACATCGCGCCCAAAGTGTTCCACGAGTTGGGTGCCGATGTGGTGGCGATTGGGTGTGCGCCCGATGGCTTGAACATCAACCACGAAGTCGGCGCGACACATCCGGATGCGTTGGTGCGTTCGGTCAAAGCCAACCATGCTGACTTTGGCATTGCGTTGGATGGCGATGCCGATCGTTTGCAAATGGTGGATGCCCAAGGCCGCTTGTACAACGGCGATGAACTGTTGTACTTGATGGCTGATGACCGTTTGGCGAATGACGAAGTGGTGCCCGGTGTGGTGGGCACATTGATGACCAACATGGCGGTCGAAGTTGCGTTGAAAAAACGCGGGGTCAGCTTTGTTCGGGCCAAGGTCGGTGATCGCTATGTGCTGGAAGAGCTGGCGAAAAATAAATGGCTCTTGGGTGGCGAAGGTTCAGGTCACTTGCTGGCGTTGGACAAGCACACCACCGGAGATGGCTTGGTGAGTGCCTTGCAAATTCTGCAAACCTGTGCACGCAGCGGGCGCACCATGGCAGAGTTGCTCAAAGAGGTCACGCTTTTTCCGCAAACCTTGATCAACGTGCGTCTGCATCCTGGCCAAGATTGGCAAGCCAACGCACGCATGCAAGCGGAAGTGAAAAACGTAGAGGCTGAATTGAAAGACACAGGCCGCGTGCTGATTCGTGCCAGCGGAACCGAGCCTTTGGTGCGTGTGATGGTGGAAGCGCGGGATGAAGCACAAGCCCATGCCTGTGCCAAGCGCATTGCCGATACCTTGTCCGCTTAAGAGCGGTGCTTAGCCAGCGCGGGTGCTGCATAAGCCGCACGCCACAGCACGGGGAGCAACACGACCGTGGTGACGTACAAGGCCAAGCTTCCGGTTTGCCAAAACGCAATCGGCGATTGCGGTGTCAGCCATGACACCGTCGCCCAGTCCACTGACGGGCCATACGCCACGACGTAACCTCCTGCAAGTCCTAAACCCCAGAGTAACACGGTGTAGGTGATGAGAGGCAGCACGGTGATGCCGTAGCTTCGCAGTGCGAATACGCAAAACACTTGCACCGCATCTGCCACGTGGTACAGCATCAGCCACACAAACAAGGCGGCGGCCAATGTGGCGACATCGGCAGACTGTGTGTAAAACTTGGCAATGGTTTCGCCTTGCCAGCCGATCACGGCGGCGACGCTCAGGCTCAGAAGCAATACCAAGCCCAACCCTGTGCGCAAGGCTTGCCGTGCCCGATGGCGCTGTCCCGCCCCAATCCAATAGCTCACGCGCGCACTGCTGGCGATCGATAGCGACAACGGCATCATGTAGAGCACGGCTGTCATGGTGGACACAATTTGGTGGCTGGCCGTGGCCACAACGCCCAAGCGTGCAATGAACAAAGACATCAAGGTGAACGAGGTGACCTCGACGCCGATGGCCAAGCCACTGGGCAGCCCCAAGCGCACAAAGCGCAGCAACGTGGGTGCATGGGGTTTTTCCATGGGCGCCCAAATTCGGTAAGGTTTGTAAAAATCTTGTGATTGCAGCAACCACACAGCCAAGCCCAGCATCAACAGCATCACGACCAAGGTGGCCCATGCGCAGCCCGCGAGACCCATGGAGGGCAGCCACCCAGGAATACCCATCACCAGCACCACAGACAGCGGTGCTTTGACGAGCAAAGCCCCCACCTGGACCCACGTGACCAACTTGGGTTTGCCCAAGCTTTGGTTGAGGGTGCTGTACATGCGAAATAGCAGCGAAGCAGGCAAACCAAAGGCGACGATGTTCAGATAGGCACGCACATCACTTTGCAAAGCGGGCGGAACATCGGTCCAGTTGAGCAAAAAGCCAGGACAGAGCAAGGCCCACATTCCCAGCGTTGCTGTGAGCGCGCACAGATACAAGGCTTGGCGAACCGACCGTCCGACTTCGGGGTAACGTTGTGCGCCATGAAGCTCGGCCCACACCGGCAACAGGGCTTGCAACATGCCCATCAGCGAAATATGCACGGTGACATACGTGGCAGAGGCGACAGCCAATGCGGCCAAGGCGGTATCGGCAAAACGCCCGGCCACCAAGGTGTCGATCACGCTGAAGGCCATCACGGCCAGTTGCCCAACCAGCACCGTGCCAGCGTGCCGCATGATCGTGGCGCGTTCGGAGCTCATGGTGGTGTCAAGGGTGGCGACGGTGGTACAGCGTCACGTCCTCGTTGTTGTCTGAGGGGCGGCGAATGGTGCGTACGCGGGCCCATTCGCTCAAGCGAACCACTTGGTCTAAATCGGGACGCAAGTCGTTGTCGACCAGCAACCAATCGCAAGTGAAAGCCGGTGGCGGGCGCTTGACAGACAAGGGTGTGACGATGAATTTGCCGTGGTAGTGAAACGCCATCATTTGGCTGGGTTCTAACCCGTAGGTCAGCAAACAGGTGTTGACTTCGGGGGCGTGTAGCTGTGTCATGACCCCTTGCACTTGTTCCACCCACGGACGGTAGCTGCGTGCGAAGTTGAGCAATGGCAGCCACAGGGTGAGCAGCAACAGCCAACAGAGAGCTGCGCCACTGGCGGGCAACACCAAGCTTTTCCATAAAGCGTGGCGATGTTTGGCAGTGCGCCACACCACCAACCAGCACCACAAGGCGGTGGCAGCGAGTGCGGCAAGGAAGGCAATCCAGCCAAAACTCGGTACAAAACCGGGTGCCAGGCGGGCGACGTTGGCTGCGGGCTGAGCAGGCCAGCCAGTTTGCATGGCAATCCAGATGACCCAGATGATGAAAGCGCAACCCGAGAAAAACAGCAGGGTGAACCAGTCAATCAGAGCCGCCACGCTGCGGCGAAGGGTGGGCAGGGCAAAAGCAGCCAAGGTGGCGAATGAAGGCAACGCCAACAACAAGGTTTGTTCGGCCGAGCGTGTCAGCATGGCGGTGCTGACGGTGAGTCCGGTGAACCACATCGGGAGTACCAGATGACGGCTCCAGTGCAAGGAGTTCCACTGGCGGCGCCAGCGCCACAGGGTCCAAATAGCCAAAGGCCAGGCGGGCCAGGTGAACCAGGCCAACAAGCGCAACAGACTGCGCCACTCTCGCCAGTCGTTGTGCAGGGGGATCAAACGCCAATGCCACACATCCAAGGCAGTGGCCAGTGCTGCCACGACTGCGCCCATGGCCAGCAAGCCTAGCGCGTGCTTTTGTCCTGTGCGTGCGGAGGTGCTTTGTCTGTCTAGCAAACACAAGAAGCCGCTACCCACAGCCATCAGCACAGCAAAGCTTGGGGCACCGCTCAAGCTCAAGCCCAGCAAACCCAAGGTCAAAGCTGTCAAGCTGTAGCGGGGGTGGTAGGGCAAGGCCGCCACCCCATAGAAAGCAAAGCTGACGAAGGCCAGCTGCATCAAGATGGGACTGGCTTCATGCGACAGCAGGGACAGACCGAGGCAAGCAATCAAAGCCAGCACCGAACCGTCTGCAATGGTGCGGGCGTAGTCTTTGGGTTTGGCTTCGCCGCCAAAGGCAAAAGGAACGGGTTGCGCTTGCGGGCTGAGTGCCAAGTAATACACACCATGCCATGTGGCCGCCATGGTTAGCCCTAGCAACATGGCGAAGGGAATGCGTACGGCAAGTCCTGCCGACAGCCAACTGGGGGCGAGTTGAATGGCCCACGCGCCTAGCCAGTAGGGAAGCAAAGCATCTAAGTCAGGTGCCTGCCCCCAAATGTTCGGGTTTAGCCAGTCGCTATGGCCTTCCGCCAAGGCCAACATGTACGAAAAGGCAGTGAATTCATTGCCTTTCCATGGCTCGCGCCCGAACAGCCCCGGCAGCACATAGGCTGCGCAGAACAACCACAGCGCGAGGCGAGGCAAACGTCGCACAGCACTTTGGGGAACGATGGCGGGGGTGGGTTGAGTCACGGCTTTGAAATAAAAAAGGCAGCGCGGATGGCCGGGCTGCCTTTTGAGAAGTGAGCGGGGTGCTTACTTGGCGGCAGTTTTGCCGTACTTGTTGCGGAAGCGTTCCACGCGACCACCCATGTTGTCCACAGATTTTTGTGTGCCTGTGTAGAAGGGGTGTGATTCGCTGGTGGTATCCAACTTGTACAGTGGCAACTCGCGGCCGTCTTCCATGGTGATCATTTCTTTGGTGTTCGCGCAAGAGCGTGTCACAAATTTGAAACCGTTGGACATGTCCATGAAACAGATTTCACGGTAGTTGGGGTGAATGCCTTCTTTCATCGCTTTTCCTTTGCAGCTGCGGTAGCCACGTCAACCTATTTCAACGCACTTTCCGCAAAACGCACCATTATGCCATGAAACAGCGAGGTTTCAACGTAAAACCCCGAGGGCAAAAGGCAGACTGAGCATGCCCAAGAGGGTCGACAGCGTGACCAAGCCTGCGACGAAAGCCCCGTTGTAGCCCATGCGCGCGGCCAGAACGTAGCAGCTAGAGGCGGTGGGCAAGGCTGAAAATGCCAGCAACACACTGGTCTGTGTGCTGTCCAGCTCGAAATAACGGGCCAAACCCCAAGCGAGAAGGGGGGTGATGAGGTGGCGGACGGTCAGCAGAGAGATCGCCAAACTTTTGGCTTTGAGCAAATGCCCAAATTGCATGCCGGCGCCGGCAGCCATCAAGCCCAGTGCCAATGAGGCAGCACCAATACGCTGCAGAGTCGGGTCCATCCATTTGGGAATATGAAGGCCGGCCACGTTGGCGATCAAGCCCAACCCCGTGGCCAAAATCAAGGGGTTTCGGATCAGCTCGCGCCAAAAACTGCGCTGGGCATGGCGAGCCATGGGCCAAACGGCAGCCACGTTGAACAGCGGGACGCAGACTCCAATCAGCACCGCAATCAGCAGCAGGGCTTCTGGGCCGGCGATGCGCTCGGCCAAGGCCAAGGCGATGAATGAGTTGAAACGAAAGGCCACTTGCGCACTGGCAGCGTGCAAACGCGGCTCAATGTGCCAGCGTAAAACGGGCAGTTTGGGAATCGCGTACGACAGGCCAATGCTGCTGAACCCCAACATCAAGCCGGCCATGATGAGGTGTGATGCGGCTTGCAAGTCCAAAGGCGTGCGCACGATGGAATGAAACAGCAAGACGGGGAATAAGAAAAAGTAAACCAAACTCTCCACCTGTTCCCAAACGGTGCGGTTCAGGGCGGTGTATTTGCAGACCAAGTAGCCGCAAAGAATGAGGGAAAAATCGGGGAAAAGGAGTTGCGCGTAATTCACGTGACAAAGAATAACCGCACTTTGATTCTTGATGTGCGCCAAAGCGTTTAGGATTAACTGTCACAATTTTCCGATTGATTTTTTAGGAGAACTATCTATGCAACGTCGTCATTGTTTTGCGCTCTCATTGCTTGCGCTAGCTGGTTCAACCTTTGCTCAAAGTTATCCCAATAAAACCATTCAACTTCAAGTCCCCTTTGCCCCAGGTGGAACGACCGACATCATCGCTCGGACCATTGCTGACCCTTTGGGGAAAGCGTTGGGTCAAACAGTGGTGGTGGTTAACAAAGCGGGCGGCGGCGGTGTGGTTGGCGCCAATGAAACCGCAAAAGCAGCGCCCGATGGTTACTCTTTGGGTATGGCGACGGTGTCGACCACTGCGGCGAATCCTGCGATCAATGCCAAAATTCCGTACAACCCGTTAACGGATTTTTCGCCCATCATCAACATCGCGGCCACTCCGAACATCATTGCGGTTCATCCTACTTTTCCTGCCGCAGACTACAAAACCTTTGTCGCAGAGGTGAAGCGCTCGCCAGGTAAATATTCATATTCCTCGTCCGGTACCGGTGGCATTGGCCATTTGCAAATGGAGTTGTACAAAAACTTGAGCGGCACCTTTGTGACGCACATCCCGTACCGCGGTGCAGGGCCTGCTTTGAACGACACCGTGGCAGGTCAGGTGCCAATGATTTTTGACAACTTACCTTCGGCGTTGCCCTTCATCAAAGACAACCGCTTGGTGCCCATCGTGGTGGCCGCCCCACAACGTTTGGCGGTATTGCCCAATGTGCCGACTTTCAAAGAAGTGGGCTTGGAGCCGGTGAACCGCATGGCTTATTACGGCATCTATGGTCCCAAAGGCATGCCCAAAGACATCGTTGACAAAATCAATGCAGGCGTTCGCAAAGCACTTGAAGACCCCGCGGTGCGCAAACGCATCGAAGACACGGGTTCGCTGATCGTGGCCAACACGCCTGAGCAATTTGGTGCGCAAATCAAGGCGGAGTTTGAGGTGTACAAACGCGTCGTGAACGAACAAAAACTAACCTTGGATTGAGCCGATTGACTCAGGTTTCGGCGTCTGTACCAGACGCCAACATCGATGTGTTCATCGATGCGCTTTGGTTAGAGCATGGGTTGGCCGCCAACAGTTTGGCGGCTTATCGCCGTGATTTGAATCTGCTCTCAACCTGGTTGCACGCACAGGGCACGCACTTGTTGCAAGCGCAAGAGTCTGATCTGCAGCAATACTTTGCGCACCGCCACGCGGAAACCAAAGCCACCAGTGCCAATCGTCGGTTGACGGTGTTCAAACGCTTTTACCGTTGGGCTTTGCGTGAGCGTTTGTTGGAGGTCGACCCCACGCTCAAACTGCTCACGGCCAAACAGCCAGCACGGGCACCCAAAAGTTTGACAGAACCACAGGTGGAAAGCTTGATCCAGGCGCCAGATAGCTCGACAGCACTGGGGTTGCGAGACCGCGCCATGCTGGAGTTGATCTACGCCAGCGGCTTGCGCGTGAGCGAGTTGGTGGGGCTTAAAACCCTTCATGTGAGTTTGAACGATGGGGTGTTGCGCATCATGGGCAAAGGCAGCAAAGAGCGCTTGGTGCCGTTTGGAGAAGTGGCGCGTGACTGGCTACAACGCTACATGACTGAGGCACGACCTGCATTACTGAATGGCCATCAAACCGAAGCCTTGTTTGTGACGGTGCGTGGCAAGCATGCGGGGGAAGCCATGACACGTGCCATGTTTTGGCAACTCATTAAACGTTACGCCTTGCAAGCGCAAATTCATGTGCCGATTTCGCCGCACACCCTGCGCCACGCGTTTGCCACGCATTTGTTGAACCATGGCGCCGATTTACGCGCGGTGCAGATGTTGCTCGGCCATGCCGATATTTCCACCACCACCATCTACACACACATTGCGCGCGAACGTTTGAAGAGTCTGCACGGTCAGCACCATCCGCGCGGCTGAAGCTCAGCCACCGAGTAAATAGCTCAGTTCAGTTTCCGTGAATCCGGCACGCTTGCGCGCCGCCTCGTTGAAGGGCGGACGCAGTTTGGGCGCGTCATAGCGTTTCACCAATTCGCCATAGAGCGATACGGGGTCCAAGCCGCGCTGTTCGCACAACCAGCGGTACCAATGGTTGCCGATAGCGACATGACCCACCTCATCGCGCAAGATGATGTCCAAGATATCAACTGCCTTCAACGCCCCTGGGGTGGCTGCTTTGCGCAGTTTGGTTTGAATCAACGGCGTGGCATCCAGGCCGCGCGCTTCCAGTGTGCGCGGCACCAAAGCCATGCGCGCCAGCACATCGTCTGCTGTTTTTTGGCACATGTGCCAAAGCCCGTCGTGTGCATCGAAGTCGCCGTAGGTGTAGCCCAAACTGTTCAAGTGGGCGTGCAACATGTCAAAGTGTTGCGACTCTTCATAGGCCACCCGCAACCAGTCGGTGTAGAACGGTTCGGGCATGTTGGGGAAGCGCCAAACTGCGTCCAGTGCCAAATTGATGGCATTGAATTCAATGTGGCACACCGCGTGCAACAACGCCGCCAAGCCCTCAGGGGTAAAGGGGGTGCGCGTGGGCACTTGTTTGGCTGGAATCAGACGCGGCAGTCCAGGGCGACCGGGAAGCGTCAGCGCATCATCTGGGTTGACGACGTCGCTGGGTGACAGCGTCAGCGTGGCTTGTTGAGCCCACATCGATTGCACCGCTTGCACTTTTTCTGCAGGGGCACCAATGCACAAGGCGTGGAGGGCGAGGGGGCGTAGGCTCATCCTTACAATTGTAAAAAATCAAAATCACACTGGAGATCCCCATGTCTGTTTACCAACTTGATTCACTCGTTCCTGAAATCGCGGACTCCGCGTGGGTGGCTGATAACGCCCAAGTGATGGGTGATGTGCACATGGCGGCAGACAGCAGCGTGTGGTTCAGCAGCGTGGTGCGTGGTGATTCGGCCACCATTCGCATTGGCGAAGGCACCAACATCCAAGATGGCAGTGTGTTGCATGCCGATGTGGGGATTCCACTGACCATTGGCAAACATGTGACCGTGGGGCACATGGTGCAACTGCATGGATGCACCATCGGCGATGAATCGCTGATAGGCATTGGTGCGGTGGTGCTCAATGGCGCGAGGATTGGCAAGAACTGTTTGGTAGGCGCGGGCTCGCTCGTCACCGAAGGCAAAGAGTTCCCCGATGGCTCCATGATTTTGGGGAGTCCGGCCAAGGTGGTGCGTCAGCTCACGCCGGAACAAATTGAAGGCCTGCGCCGCAGTGCGCAGCATTACGTGGCTAACAAAAACCGTTTCAAAGCGGGTTTAAAGAAGATTGCTTGATGTCTCAGTTGCATAAATTTTTGTTCGATGGTTTGCCCGTGCGTGGCATGTTGGTGCAACTCACCGATGTGTGGCAAGAGGTGTTGAAGCGTCGTGCGGACAATGCCGAAACGGGGGCTTATCCAGAGGCCGTGCGTCATTTACTGGGTGAGATGACCGCTGCCTCAGTACTGATGCAATCGAACATCAAATTCAACGGGGCCTTGGTGATGCAAATTTTTGGCGATGGCCCATTGAAGCTCGCGGTGGTCGAGGTGCAACCAGACTTGAGCTTGCGCGCCACAGCCAAAGTGGTGGGGGCGTTGGGCGATGCCAGCACGTTGTCGGAGATGGTCAACGTCAACAACGAAGGCAAATGCGCCATCACGCTGGATCCGCTTAAAAAAATGCCCGGCCAACAGCCCTACCAAGGCGTGGTGCCTTTGTTTGATGACCAGCGCCACAAGATCGACAAATTCAGCGATGTGTTGCAGCACTACATGCTGCAAAGCGAACAACTCGACACCACCTTGGTCTTGGCCGCCAACGACACCACCGCTGCGGGCTTGTTGATTCAACGCTTGCCTGTGAAGGGCGAGGGCAACCTGGCCGCGAAGACCAGCATGGGTGACGAATACGGCATTGGTTTGAGCGAGGACTACAACCGCATTTCCATTTTGGCGGCCAGCTTGACGCCGGATGAGTTGCTCAACCTTGATGCCGAAACCATTCTGCATCGTTTGTTCTGGGAAGAAAAACTGGTGCGCTTCGAGCCGCTCACGCCCAGCTTTGCATGTTCATGCAGCCGCGAACGGGTCAGCAACATGATTCGCAGCTTGGGTACCGAAGAGGTGGAGAGCATCTTGGCCGAGCGCGGCAATGTGGAAGTGGGTTGTGATTTTTGCGGCCAGCAATACCGCTACGACGCCGTCGACGCGGCACACATCTTTACCACCACCGAAACGCAAGCACCCGGTACCTCATCGTTGCACTAGGCCTGTGAACAGGCGGTGCTCACAATCCCCATCGCCACAGGTTTCGCAAGCCCCTTGCCATTTGGCGGGTATCTCCGATCGCTTCATGCTGTGCGCCACATGCGGCAGTTGCCGACCTAGGCAAAACAAGGCGTTTTCTAGTCGCTGTCCGCCAAGGCCATACACGACTTGAAAAGGCGTCTTGCGTGCCATCAACGAGGCGCGCAAAGCGCTGTCTGTGGCTTGTTGGTGTGCTGACGCGGGGGTGAGGTCTAGGCCGCACAGCAGCACCAAGTCTTCGGGTGCGAGAGATTCAGGTGGTGCCGCATCCAACACCTCTAGACGCAAGCCTAAATCGATCAGATGCGCTTTCAGCGCGTGTGTGAGTTGTGTCTTGCCCGTTTGGGGCGCGCCAAGAATGGCGACTTGCATGTGTGCTTAGCGTGCGATTTGCACGAAGACTTCGTTTGGCTTGACCATGCCAATTTCGGAACGGGCACGCTCTTCGACCATCTCCAAGCCGTCTTTCAGGTCATGGAGTTCGGCGCTGAGTCGGTCGTTGGCTAACTGTGCTGCAGCGTTTTGCTGCTTTTGGTCTTTCAGGGTCTGACGCAAGCGCATCACGTCAGGGATGCTGCCGCGACCAAACCACAGCTGGCCCTGCAGCACGAGCAGCAGGGCAATCAGCACCAGGTGGAGTGGACGCAGCATCATGGGCGATCAACGCAGGTTGTAGAAAGCCGCACGGCCTGGGTACACGGCCACATCACCCAAGTCTTCTTCGATGCGCAAGAGTTGGTTGTACTTGGCCATGCGGTCAGAGCGGCTCATGGAGCCCGTTTTGATTTGACCGGCGTTCAAGCCCACAGCGATGTCGGCAATGGTGCTGTCTTCGGTTTCGCCCGAGCGGTGGCTGATCACGGCGGTGTAGCCCGCGCGTTTGGCCATCTCAATCGCTTCGAAGGTTTCGGTCAAGGTACCGATTTGGTTGATCTTGATGAGGATCGAATTGGCGATGCCCTTGTCGATGCCTTCTTTGAAGATCTTGGTGTTGGTCACGAACAAGTCGTCACCCACGATTTGCACTTTCTTGGCCAAGCGGTCGGTCAACACCTTCCAGCCGTCCCAGTCGCCTTCGGCCATGCCGTCTTCGATGCTGATGATGGGGTACTTGTCACACCAAGTGGCGAGCATGTCGGTCCATTGCTGAGCCGTCAATTGCAAACCTTCGCCAGACAAGTGGTACTTGCCGTCTTTGTAGAACTCGCTGGCCGCGCAATCGAGGCCGATGGCGATTTGCTCGCCCGCGGTGTAACCGGCAGCGGCAATCGCGTCGAGCACCATCTGGATGGCGGCTTCGTGGCTGTCGACGTTGGGCGCAAAGCCGCCTTCGTCGCCCACGGCAATGCTCATGCCCTTGTCGTGGATGATTTTCTTCAGGGCATGGAACACTTCAGCGCCCCAGCGCACGGCTTCGCGGAAGGTGGGGGCGCCCACGGGGATGATCATGAACTCTTGCAAGTCCAAGTTGTTGTTGGCGTGTGCGCCACCGTTGATGACGTTCATCATGGGCACGGGTAATTGGTTGCCGTTCATGCCGCCGAAGTAACGGTAAAGGGGCAGGCCAGACTCTTCGGCTGCGGCGCGGGCCACGGCCATGGACACGGCCAGCATGGCATTAGCGCCCAAGCGGCTCTTGTTGTCGGTGCCGTCCAGGTCGATCAAGGTCTTGTCCAGGAAAGCCTGTTCGGAGGCGTCCAGACCCAGCACAGCTTCGGAGATTTCGGTGTTGATGTGCTCGACAGCTTTGAGCACCCCTTTGCCCAAGTAACGGCTCTTGTCGCCGTCACGCAGCTCAATGGCTTCGCGGCTGCCGGTGGAGGCACCGGAAGGCACAGCGGCGCGGCCCATCACGCCGGACTCCAACAGTACATCACATTCCACGGTCGGGTTGCCGCGGC
>JBPCSU010000103.1:0-8632 GCA_051006815.1 Limnohabitans sp. | reverse complement strand
TCAGCCCGTCAGCCTGAACCGTGCCGATGGCACATCGGTCGCGGTGCAGACCTACCGCTTGAAAGGTGTGTCATGAGCCAACGTGCGTTCATGGCCGTGTTGCGGCGCGACTTGTTGTTGGCCATGCGCCGCAAGAGCGAGGTGCTGACGGCGGTGTTTTTCTTTGTGGTGGTGGCGGCGTTGTTCCCCTTGGGCATTGGGCCCGAACTCAACGTCCTGCGTTTGGTGGCGCCTGGGGTGCTGTGGGTGGGCGCGCTGTTGTCGAGCATGTTGGCGTTGCAGCGTTTGTTTGAAGCCGACTACCGCGATGGCACGCTGGAGCAAATGGCGTTATCGCCCACCTCAATGCCCTTACTGGTCAGTGCCAAACTCTTGGCGCATTGGCTGGTATCTGGGGTGCCGTTGGTATTATTGGCACCGGTTTTGGGGCTTCAGTTTGATCTGCCGTCCGAGGCCCTGATGACCCTCACGCTGGCCCTGTTGTTGGGCACTCCCATTTTGTCTTTGGTGGGTGGCATTGGTGCCGCCTTGACCTTGGGTGTGCGCGGCGGTGGCGTGTTGTTGTCCTTGTTGGTGTTGCCTTTGTTTGTGCCTGTGCTGGTGTTTGGTGCCGGTGCGGTAGAGGCGCAAGTCAGTGGCTTGGGGGCGCAGGCGCATTTCTCCATTTTGATGGCCATGCTGTTGCCCGCTGCCTTTTTTAGTCCGTTTGCATGTGCAGCGGCTTTACGGATAGCGTTGGAATGAAACAAATCAACTGGTTCCACTATGCGGCACCGCAAACCTTTTATGGTTTGGCGGGCCAGCTGTGGCCATGGTTCGCGGCGTTGGCGACGGCCTTCATGTTGGTCGGCATGTGGCTGGGCTTTGCGGTGGCACCGACCGACTTTCAACAAGGCGAGGGCTATCGCATCATCTTTGTGCATGTGCCAGCCTCGTGGATGTCGATGGTCATCTACTTGGCCATGGCGTTTTGGAGCGTGTTGGGCCTGACCTTCAACACCCGCCTCTCCGGCATGATGACCCGCGCCTTGGCGCCCACCGGGGCTTTGTTTGCATTTCTGTCGTTGTGGACCGGCGCGTTGTGGGGCAAGCCCATGTGGGGCGCTTGGTGGGTGTGGGACGCACGCTTGACGTCTGAACTGATTTTGTTTTTCTTGTACCTCGGCTACATCGCGCTGACGTCTGCCATTGACGATACCCGCCGCGGCGACCGTGCTGGCGCGTTGATTGCCATCGTGGGCGCCATCAACGTGCCCATCATTTATTTCTCGGTGAAGTGGTGGAACACCTTGCACCAAGGTGCGTCGGTGTCGTTGACCAAAGCACCGAGCATGGCCGAGCTCATGCTGTGGAGCATGTTGTTGATGGCTTTGGCGTTTTGGTTTTACACCTTGGCCTTGGTGTTCTACCGTGTACGCACCTTGATCTTGCAGCGTGATAGCCACGCGGCGTGGGTGCAACAACTGGACGAGGTGCACGCATGAGGTGGGAAAGCTGGACCGAGTTTTGGGCCATGGGCGGCTATGCCGTGTATGTATGGGGCAGCGTGGGCGTGACTGCTTTGTTGCTGGCGTTGGAAGTGTGGCAAGCCCGTTGGGCACACCGTGCGGTGTTGGCGCAGTTGAAAGCGGAGCACGCGGTGGGGCAGTTGCTGGCGCAAGCGTCGGCTGTTGAGGAATTGATGTGATGAAACCCAGAACTAAACGATTTGCGCTGATTGCGGCAGGCATTGTGGTGTTGTGCGCCGCCGCGGCTTTTGTGCTGAACGCGTTTCAAAGCAACTTGGTGTTCTTTTTCACGCCCACCCAAGTGAGCAATGGTGAGGCGCCCAAGGGCCGCACCTTCCGTGCCGGGGGCATGGTGAAAGAGGGCAGCGTGGTGCGCGATGGCAACACCGTGCGTTTTGTCATCACCGACACCGCGCATGAAATGCCGGTGACCTATGTGGGCACCTTGCCCGACTTGTTCAAAGAAGGCAAAGGCGTGGTCTCGCAAGGCAAGCTCGGTGAAGACGGTTTGTTTGTTGCCAGTGAGGTGTTGGCCAAGCATGACGAAAACTACATGCCACCCGAAGCCCAACACGCCATGGACCAAGCCACGGCCGCCAAAGCGGCCAAGTCGCTCAAAGGCAATCCATGATTCCAGAACTCGGTCATTTCGCGCTCATCTTGGCGGCAGTGGTGGCACTGCTGCAAGGCGTGCTGCCGATCGTGGGTACCTTGGTGCGTGATGCCCAAACGCAAGTCACCTTGCAGTCCTTGGCGCGTCCGACGGCCGCTTTGCAGTTTGTGTTGGTGGCCTTGGCATTTGGTGCGCTGGCCACGGCATTTTTGAACAACGATTTTTCGGTGCTCTACGTGTCGCAGCATTCCAACTCGTTGCTGCCCAAGGTGTACCAGTTCTCTGCGGTGTGGGGCGGCCATGAAGGCTCGTTGCTGCTGTGGGTGTTGTTTTTGTCCATGTGGTCGGTGGCGGTGGCGCTGTTTTCGCGCAGCTTGCCGCTCGACATGGTGGCCCGCGTGATCGGCGTGTTGGGTTTGATCTCGGTCGGCTTTTTGTTTTTCATCTTGACCACCTCCAACCCGTTCGAGCGTTTGTTGCCTGCGGCTTTGGATGGTCGCGACCTCAACCCCTTGCTGCAAGACCCGGGCTTGGTGATTCACCCGCCCATGCTCTACATGGGCTATGTGGGTATGGCCGTGGCGTTTGCATTTGCGGTGGCCGCGTTGATGAGTGGCCGCTTGGATGCCGCCTGGGCACGTTGGTCGCGTCCATGGACGGTGATTGCGTGGACGTTTCTGACCTTCGGCATTGGTCTCGGTTCGTGGTGGGCGTATTACGAACTGGGTTGGGGCGGTTGGTGGTTTTGGGACCCGGTGGAAAACGCATCGCTCATGCCTTGGTTGGTCGGCACGGCGTTGATTCACTCGCTGATGGTCACAGAAAAACGCGGCAGCTTCAAAGCCTGGACGGTGTTGCTGGCGATTGCCGCGTTTTCGTTGTCGTTGCTCGGTACGTTCCTGGTGCGCTCGGGGGTGTTGACCTCGGTGCACGCGTTTGCTTCGGACCCCAAGCGCGGGGTGTTTGTGTTGATCTTCTTGGCTGTGGTGGTGGGCGCTTCGCTCACCCTGTTTGCTTGGCGTGCGCCACGTGTGGCCTTGGGGGGGCGCATGGAGTTGGTGTCACGCGAATCGTTTTTGTTGGCCAACAGCGTGTTGCTGGTGGTGGCCACAGGCGCGGTGTTGTTGGGCACGATTTATCCGCTCATCATTGACGCGCTCAACCTGGGCAAGCTCTCTGTGGGGCCGCCGTATTTCAATGCGGTGTTTGCACCGCTGTTGGTGCCGGTGGTGTTTCTTATCCTGCCCGGTTCGGTGGCGCGTTGGCGTGATGCCAATTTGCGTGACATCGCGCAGTCCTTGCGTGGGACGGCATTGACCGCTGTTGCGGTGGCCGTGGTGTTTACCTGGGTGATGGGGCCTTGGTCGTGGGGCGCGCTGTTTGGTTTTTCCTTGGGTGCGTGGGTGGCTGTGGGTTCGTTGCAGCAAGTGCTAACGCGGGTGCGCAAACCGGGTCGCATTGGCGCTTCGTTTTGGGGGCAACACACGGCACACCTTGGCATGGCTGTGTTGGTCATGGGCATCACGGGGGTGAAGTGTTACGAGGTAGAGCGTGATGTGCGCATGCACATCGATGACGTGGTCACCATCGCGCCGTACACCTTCCGTTTGGCTGCGCTCAGCGAAGCGCGCGGCCCGAACTACAAAGCCGTGCGCGCCGATGTCGAGGTGTTGCGCAAGGACAAAGTGATTGAGCTGCTGCAGCCTGAAAAACGGCGCTACTTCTCATCGGCCATGCCGATGACCGAGGCGGGCATTGATTCCGGCTTCATGCGCGACCTGTATGTGTCTTTGGGTGAACCGTTGAACGACGCCCGCACCGAATGGAGCATGCGTGTGTACTACAAGCCCTTTGTGCCATGGCTCTGGGGCGGCGTGCTGTTGATGGTGTTGGGGGGCGTGCTGGCCGCACTGGACCGGAGGTATCGCAAATGAAAAAAGTGTTGATTCCGTTGGTGCTGTTCATCGGGCTGGTGGTGTTTTTGGCGGTCGGCTTGCAGCGTGATCCGCGTGAAATTCCATCGCCCCTGATCAACAAACCTGCGCCCGACTTCAGTTTGTTCACCTTGGAAGGTAATGCCAAGTTCTCGCCTGCCGACATGAAGGGCAAAGTGTGGATGTTCAATGTGTGGGCCACGTGGTGCGTGGCCTGCCGCGAAGAACACCCCGTGTTGGTGGCATTCGCTGACAAGTACCAAGTGCCGATCGTGGGCTTGAGCTACAAAGAAATTCAACCGCAAGACGAAGCCTACAAAGCCCCGTTCGACACCAAGTTGCAACTTGCGCGTGAGCGCAGCCAAGTCTGGCTCAAGCGCCATGGCAATCCGTATGTGACGTCGGTGATGGACCTCGACGGTCGCGTGGGCATTCACTACGGTGTGTATGGTGTGCCAGAGACCTATGTGATCGACAAGGCGGGTGTGATTCGCTACAAGCGCGTGGGCGTGGTCACGCCGGAGTTGTTGGCTGACAAAATCTTGCCGCTGATTGCGGAGTTGAACAAATCATGAAATCTCGGTTCTTAGCGGTTTGTTTCGTCTTGAGCATGGGTTGTGCATGGGCGCAGGCGCAAGTCCCTGCATCGACGACGGCTGGTGGTGGTGTGGCACGTGAAGCCGCCCCTTTGGCTGAAGACCCTCAGGTTGAAGCCCGCTTGATCGATATCTCGCAAGAGTTGCGCTGCTTGGTGTGTCAAAACGAATCCTTGGCGTCGTCGCATGCCGAGTTGGCCGATGACTTGCGCCGTGAGGTGCGTGACCTGATTCGCTCCGGCAAGACAGACCCAGAGATCAAAGATTTCTTGGTGGCCCGCTATGGCGACTTTGTGTTGTATCGCCCCGAGGTCAAACCGTTGACGTGGGTGTTGTGGTTTGGTCCCTTCCTGTTGCTCGGGGTGGCTGCGGTGTTTTTGGCGGTGTACCTGCGCCAACGCCGTGCCCTGACCGCACCGACCGTGTTGAGCGACGATGATCGCGCGCGCGCAGAACAGTTGTTGAAAGATTGATGTGAATCCCGCCCTCGCTTTTATTTATCTCGCCGTTGTGTTGATGGCGCTGGTGTTGGTGGTGTTGAGCGTGGCCTTGTGGCGTGGTTCGCAACGTGGTGCCTTGTTGGCGGCGCGTCAAGCCGAAGCCGCGCATGACCCCGTCAAAGCCAACGCGGCGGTCTACCGTGACCAGTTGGCCGAGTTAGAGCGCGAACACCAGCTGGGCAATTTGAATGACGACGAGTTGCAAGCCAGTCGCGATGAGTTGGCTCAACGCCTGCTCGACGATGTGCGCGATGTGCCAGCCGAGGCCTCTGATGCCATGGCCCCTGAGGCGGTGGTGTGGCGTAAGCCTTGGGCCGCCATTGCGATGGTGGTGTTTGTGGTGCCTGTGTTGTCGATGGTGTTGTACAGCGTGTGGGGACAACCGGCTGCGCTGGACCCCTTGGCGTTGAAGCAGGGCGTGGATTCGTCGGGCGAAGTGACGCCTGAAAAATTGACCGAGATGGCCACCGCACTCACACGTCGTTTGCAAGACGAACCCAACAGCATGGAAGGCTGGGTCATGCTCGGCCGCGTGCAGCGTGCGCGTGGTCGCTATGAAGAAGCCGCAGAGGCGTTGGCCAAAGCCTTGGCCTTGAGCCGCGATGACAACCTGTTGATCGAACGTGCCGAAGTGTTGGCACAAAAAAATGGTGGCAGCTTTGCCGGTGAACCTTGGTCCATCATCCAGCGCGTGTTGGCCGCAGACCCACACCATTTGAATGCCTTGTTTTTAGCGGGCAGTGCATCGTATGCCGAGATGAACTTCCGCTCGGCCTTGCGTTTTTGGGAGCGTGCACGAGAAGTCGTGCCCGCTGATTCACCCGACGCACCCGAGCTCGACCGTGCCATTGCTGAGGCGCGCGACAAGATGGGCCTGCCCCCCATTCCCCCGCGTGCGGCCTCTGAAACCAACGCTGGCAAAGCGGTGGACGCCGCCGCGAGCAGCATCAGCGGGCGTGTGACCTTGGTGAACGAACTGAAAGGCTTGGTGGCCCCCACGGACACCGTGTTTGTGTACGCCACCCCCGTCAGTGGCTCGCGCATGCCGGTGGCGATTGTGCGCACCACCGCCGACAAATTGCCGCTGGACTTTGTGCTCGATGACAGCACGGCGATGAACCCCAACGTCAAGTTGTCCAGCATGAGTGAAGTCACCGTGCGCGTGCGAATCTCCAAGAGCGGGCAAGCCACCGCACAGGCAGGTGATTTGGGTGTCAGCCTCAGCCCTGTGAAACCCGGTAGCAAAGGTTTGAACTTGATGGTGCGCGACACACTGCAAGCCGCGCCCTGACAAGGCGTTAGCGCACCAAACACCCGTCAGTTGGTGCTTCAAACCTAGGGATTACCCCTGGTTGTGTAGCCAACACTTCAAATTGATTTGTTAAAGTGGTCCTCACAAATCCTAAGAAGGGGTGACAGATGGGCGACTACACCAACATGGCCGACTACTACGACGTCATCATGACTTCGGGCTATTACGACTACGCGAAGATTGTGGACAGCTTGGTGTCACACCAACCCGAACGCAATGTTTTAGAGATTGGCTGCGGCACAGGGCTGATCTTGGAAGAGTTGGCCAAGCGTCAACCCCAGCTGCCCATCACCGGCATTGATCTGACCGCGCCAATGTTGAAGATCGCGCAAAAACGCTTGGCCCCATTTCCCACCATCTCGCTGTCACAGCAAAACATCACCGAGTTGTCGCTGAACGACAAACACGAACTGGCGTTCTCGTACGGTGGTGTGTGGTACTTCGTGATCGATGGCGACAAAGAACCTTTCTTGGTCAGTCATATTGCGGATGACCAGGCCAACCATTTGGGTTTCGAGCACTTGGCCAAACACATTGCCAAAGACGGCACCTTGTTGCTGGGCATTCAAGGGCCGCACCATGACTACGAAACGGTGATCTCCAACGGCATGCGGTATTCCCAAAAAATTGACCCGACCGACATTGGCTTCACCAAACACTATTACCTGCATGACGGTGACAACAAGTTGATGGACCAAACCGTGCACTACCGCACCTACACCTTTGCGCAAGCCAAAGAACTGATGGGGACCTACGGGTTTGCGTACGTGCCTGAAAGAGATCACCACCAGTTGTTTTTGCAGTTCAAGAAAGTTTCATGATGGGTGCTGAGAAACCAAGCCTGTTCTTCATTGGCGTGGGCAACATGGGCAACCCCATGGCGGCCAACTTGGTGAAGGCGGGGTATGTCGTGACGGTGTTTGATGTGTCACGCACCAAAGCAGACAACTTGTTGGCTCTGGGCGCTCGCTGGGCAAACAGTGTGGCAGAAGGCGCTGCAAAGGCGGATGTGGTGATGGCGTCCTTGCCCGGTCCGGTGCAAGTGCGCGAGGTGATGTTGGGCGAGCACGGTGTGTTGGCCCACGTGAAGGCGGGCGCCACGGTGATTGACACCTCCACCAGTGCTGTGGAATTGGTGCGTGAGTTGATGGCCTTGGCCCAAACCAAAAGCGTTGATTTTTTAGAGGCCCCCGTGACCAATGCAGTGGACATGGCAGCGCTGGGCCGACTGTCTATCTTTGTTGGCGGTGACGCAGCGGTCTACGAAAAACACAAGCCCATCTTTGATGTGATTGGCGAAAAAATATTTCATGTGGGGGCGCCAGGCAATGGCGCCACCATCAAGCTGCTCACCAACTTGTTGTGGTTTGTCAGCGCAGCGGCTATTGGCGAAGGCTTGATGCTGGGCGCCAAAGCGGGCATTCCTTTGCACACGGTGTGGGAGGCTATCAAGTCCAGCGCCGGCAACAGCTGGGTGGCCGAGCATGACGTGCCCTCCATCTTTGCGGGTCACTATGACCCGAGCTTCTCACTCGCCTTGTGTTGCAAAGACTTGGGGCTGATCAACGACATCGCCAAATCGCAAGGTTATGACTTGCCCATGGGCGGCATGGCGCAATCCTTGTTTCAAGAAGCCATGAAAACCTACGGCCCCGATGCGGCAGAGTTGCATGTGGTCAAACTGTTGGAGGAGCGTGTGGGACACATGCTGCGGCCATGACCCATCAATCGCGTTTGCTGGCCGAAGCGCATTTGCACATGCCGCAAGGCGTGGCCGAGAACTACCGCTACTGGGGTGAACAACACACGGTGTTCATTGCCAATGCCAAAGGCTGCACGCTCACCGATGCCGATGGCAAAACCTATGTGGATTTCCGCTTGGGCTACGGCCCCATCATCTTGGGCTACCGGGACGAACGCGTCGACAACGCGGTGATTGAGCAAATCACCCAGCGTGGCACGCTGTCTGGTTTTTCGAACGAGCTTGACACCACGGTGGTCAAGCAAATCAAAGCGCTGTGCCCCAACATCGACAAGATGCGCTTTGCCAACTCCGGCACCGAAGCGGTGATGGGTGCATTGCGCACCGCCCGAGGCTTCACTGGGCGTGAGCGCATCGCCATGGTCGAAGGCAGCTTTCATGGCTTGTTTGATGAAGTGATGTGGAAG
>JBPCSU010000102.1:0-11477 GCA_051006815.1 Limnohabitans sp. | reverse complement strand
TTTGCGCGCCGTGCCGCTCGAAGAATCAGGCTTGGCCCCGAAAGAAATTTGGTCGAACGAAAGCCAAGAGCGCTACGTGTTGGCCATTGCGCCCGAGTCGCTCGAGCAATTCAAAGCCTTCTGCGATCGCGAGCGTTGCCCGTTTGCGGTGGTGGGTGTGGCCACCGAAGAACGTCACCTCACGGTGGCCAACGAGGATGTGGCGCTTGCGCACCATGCCGGCGCCACAGCCGAGGCCGCCGTCAACATGCCCATGAACGTGCTGTTGGGCAAACCACCCAAGATGCACCGTGACGTCAAACGTGTCGCGCGCAGCAGTGCCCCGATGGACCTGACGGGTGTGAGCTTGCAAGAAGCGGTGATTCAAGTGCTGAGTCACCCCACGGTGGCCAGCAAACGCTTCCTCATCACCATTGGTGACCGCGCCGTGGGTGGCCTGACGCACCGCGACCAAATGGTGGGCCCGTGGCAAGTGCCTGTAGCCGACGTGGCCGTGACCTTGGCCGATTACCAAGGCTTCGCAGGCGAGGCCATGAGCATGGGCGAGCGCACGCCGCTGGCCTCGCACGACGCACCGGCCTCCGGACGCATGGCGGTGGCCGAGGCCATCACCAACTTGTTGGCGGCACCGTTTGAATTGCCGCGTGTGAAGCTCAGCGCCAACTGGATGGCCGCTTGCGGCGAAGCCGGTGAAGACGCCGCCTTGTACGACACCGTCAAAGCTGTGGGCTTAGAGCTGTGCCCAGCCTTGGGGATCTCGATTCCTGTGGGGAAAGACAGTTTGTCCATGCGTACGCAGTGGACCGACGATGGCACGATCCACAAAGTGACATCGCCTGTGAGCTTGATCATCAGCGCCTTTGCCTCGATTGCCGATGTGCGTGGCACGCTCACGCCGCAGCTCAACAACACCGACGACACCACCTTGGTGTTGGTGCAGTTGGGCCAGGGCAAACGTCGCATGGGGGGCAGCATCTTGGGTCAAGTGCTGAACCAAGCCGGCGACCAAGTGCCTGACCTGGATGACGCGCAAGACTTGGTCAAGCTTGTCAACGCAGTGAACGCCCTGCGCGCACAAGGCAAGATCTTGGCGTACCACGACCGCAGCGACGGGGGCTTGATGGCCGCCGTGTGCGAAATGGCCTTTGCCGGGCAAGTGGGCGTGTCGTTGAATGTAGACATGCTGATCACCGAAGGCGACGGAATCACCGACAGCCGTGCCGAATACGGCGACACCAAAAACTGGGCCTCACAGGTGAGCGCGCGTCGCGAAGAGCTGACGCTACAAGCCTTGTTCAACGAAGAGCTGGGTGTGGTGTTGCAAGTGCGCACGTTAGAACGCAACGAGGTGATGCAAACCTTGCGCAAACATGGTCTGTCCAAGCACAGCCACTTTGTAGGCAAAACTCGCTCCCCATCGTCCACGATTGACAAAGGCAAGGGCGAGATCAGCGTCTGGCGCGACACCCAAGAGGTGTTTGTGGCCAAGCTGGCCGACCTACACCAGGTGTGGGACAGCGTGAGCTGGAAAATTTGCCAACAACGTGACAACCCCGCGTGTGCCGATGCCGAGCACGCAGCCGCGGGCAACCCGACAGACCCCGGCATGCATGTGCATTTGCCTGCGGGAATCACCGACAACGTGGCGGCCCCCTTCATCAACACAGGCGTCAAACCCAAAGTGGCCGTGCTGCGCGAGCAAGGCGTCAACTCACACGTTGAAATGGCTTACGCCTTTGCCGAGGCCGGCTTTGATGCGTATGACGTGCACATGACCGATCTGCAAACGGGGCGCGCCAAGTTGCAAGACTTCAAAGGCGTGGTGGCCTGCGGTGGCTTTAGCTACGGCGACACCTTGGGCGCGGGCATTGGCTGGGCGCGCAGCATCACGTTCAACCCTGTGTTGTCTGAGCAAATGCAACAGTTCTTTGCACGCACCGATACCTTTGGCTTGGGTGTGTGCAATGGTTGCCAAATGTTTGCTGAGTTGGCCGACATCATTCCCGGTGCCGAGCACTGGCCACGCTTCACCACCAACCAAAGTGAGCGCTTTGAAGCGCGTCTCTCGATGGTGGAGGTGTTGGCGTCACCGTCTCTGTTCTTCGCAGGCATGGCCGGTGCGCGTTTGCCGATTGCGGTGGCGCACGGCGAAGGCTTTGCCAACTTCACCCAACGGGGTGATGCCACCAAAGCCTTACCCGTCATGCGTTTTGTCGACAACCACGGTGCTGCGACCGTTGCCTATCCGTTCAACCCCAACGGGAGCGCGGGTGGCTTGACCGCAGTGACCACGGCCGATGGCCGTTTCACCGCCATGATGCCGCACCCCGAGCGCGTGTTCCGCAACGTGCAAATGAGCTGGACCGACCTGGCTGCCTCGGGTGGTGTGGATGCGTTCAGTCCTTGGATGCGCATGTGGCGCAATGCGCGCAAGTGGGTGGGTTGATCAACGCGTTTTGTAAAAAGTAATCGGCGTCTCCGCCATTTCTTTCACGCGTTGGTTCAGCACCGACTTTTTCATTTTGCCCACCACATGCATTTCGCAGGGTTTGCAGTCAAAGCGGAGGGTGAGCTTTTCGCTGCCATTGATCAGCATCAGCGGCTCGGCCTTGACTGTGCCTTGCACACCCGTGACACCTTTGGCTTGCTTGGGGCACAGGCTCATGCTGAAGCGCACACAGTGCTTGGTGATCATCAAGCTGGCTTCTCCCAGTTCTTCGTGGCTTTCGTAAGCCGCCTCAATCACCTTCACGCCATGCTTGGCATAAAAGTCGTGCGCTTTTTGGTTGAAGACGTTGGCCAAGTAGCTGAGTGAATCTTCGGGGTAGCTGACCGGTGGCTCAACCGCTGCAGCACGCTCAGGTCGTTGATACGCGTCCAAACGTGCTTGCTCAAGTGCCGCCACCGCATCGCGGCGCAAAGCGTTCAGCGATGATGCAGGCACAAACCAAGGCTGGCTGATGTTGATTTGCAAGTTGAGCACCTCAAACACGGTGGTGCCAAATTTGCTCAGGTGTTCACGCAGACTGGCGTCGTTGCGCACCGCGTCTTTGGAAAGTTCTTTGGGGCAGGCGAGGGTCGCGCTGCCCGTGTGGCCGTCTTCGTCGATCAGCTTGAGCTCAAAGCCTTGCGAGGTTTCAGCCAACTCGACCCAGGCACCCATGCGGCGTTCGCTGGAGTTTTTCTCAAGCCCTCGCACCCAGTCCATGTCGCGGTTGCGGTTGATGACCATGCCGGCGCGCAGATCGCGGAAGCCTTCGATCGGGTCTTTGGGGAACAAGCGCCACACGCCTTTTTTAGCCGTGGTTTCCGCGCGGTTGATGGCGACGCCCACGAGTTCTTTTTGCAGGTCGTAGTAGCACAGGCCATCGCCGTTGTGCAGCACGGCAGTTTTGTCATAGGGCTGTACCTCCAGCCAATTGGGGCCTGTCCCCATGACCTCACCCAGCACGATGCCTGGGTTTTTGGGGGAGTCAAATGCGCCGATGTCTTCTTTGCGTCCTTGTACAAAGTAGTCGGTGAACTCGCGGTTGAAGTTTTGTTCCGGGTTCGGCGTGAAGTACAGCGTGGTGTTGCCACTGGACGCGCGGCTCAGTGGCGGACGCTCGGGATCGGCCGAGTGTTCACGGGCTTCTATCAACTCGTCAATCAACACACGGTAGTGGCCGGTGATGTTCTTCACATAGGCCATGTCTTTGTAACGGCCTTCGATTTTGAAGCTGCGCACACCCGCGTCAATCAAGGCAGCCAAGTTGTCGCTTTGGTTGTTGTCTTTCATCGAGAGCACATGTTTGTCATGCGCGATGAAGCGACCTTGCGCATCTGTCACGTGGTAGGGCAAGCGGCACGCTTGGCTGCAGTCGCCCCGGTTGGCACTGCGACCGGTATGGGCGTGGCTGATGTAGCACTGACCGCTGTAGGCCACGCACAACGCGCCGTGCACAAAGAACTCCAGCTTGCATCGCTCCATGTCCAAGCTGTCATGAATGGCTTTGATTTGCGGCAGTGTCAGTTCGCGGGCCAACACGATTTGCGAGAAGCCCACGTCTTGCATGAAGCGCGCTTTTTCTGGCGTGCGTATGTCGGTTTGTGTGCTGGCGTGCAGTTGGATGGGGGGTAAATCGATTTCGAGCAAGCCCATGTCTTGCACGATCAACACGTCAGCCCCGACGTTGTAGACATCCCAGGCCATTTGGCGCGCGGCTTCCAGCTCGTCGTCGCGCAAGATGGTGTTGAGGGTGATAAAGATTTTGCTGTTGAAGCGGTGCGCTTCTTTGCACAAACGTTCAATGTCTTTCAGTGTGTTGGTGGCACTGGCTCGTGCACCAAAGGCCGGGGCCCCGATGTAAACCGCATCTGCGCCATGGTGAACCGCGGCAATGCCGATGTCGGCATCGCGTGCGGGGGCGAGCAATTCGATTTGGTGGTTGAGCAAGGACATGTGCAAATTATCTGAAAAAGAAAAGCGGCCCGAAGGCCGCTGTGTGCTGAGCGCAGGGCAGGTTACTCCACCTTGGCTTTGGCGCGCATTTCTTGCTGGAAAGCAGCCATGCGTTGTTGTTGCAACTGCTGGGCGATTTGTGGCTTCACATCGTCCAGCGAAGGCAATTGGGCTTCGCGCACATCATCCAAACGGATGATGTGGAAACCAAATTGACTTTGCACGGGGCCAGACACTTGGCCTTTGTTCAAAGCCACCATGGCATCCGAAAATTCTTTGACGTAGTTGCCAGCCGCAGCCCAATCCAAGTCGCCACCGTTGGCGCCTGAGCCTGGGTCTTTGGATTGCTTCTTGGCGATGTCTTCAAACTTGCCGCCTTTTTTCAGGCTGGCCAAAATGGCTTCTGCTTGCTCTTTGGTTTCCACCAAGATGTGGCGTGCGCGGTATTCTTTGCCACCGTTGGCGGCGACGAACTTGTCGTATTCGGCTTGCACATCGGCATCGGTCACCGCGTTGGTTTTTTGGAAGTCAGCAAACAACTCGCGAATCAAAATGGTTTGACGTGCCAATTCGATTTGGGCTTTGTATTCGTCGGTGGCATCCAAGCCGCGTTTTTGCGCTTCTTGCATGAAGATTTCGCGCGCAATCACTTCTTCTTTGATCTGAGCTTCGACATCAGGTGTGATGGGACGGCCAGAGCGCGCCACTTGCTGCTTCAACGCTTCCGCACGGCTGGTCGGCACAGCCTTGCCGTTGACGATGGCGATGTTTTGTGCAGAAGCACCGATGCTGAACGTGGTCAACACAGCAGCGGCAACAGCGGTCCAAATGATTTGTTTTTTCATGTCGGGTCTCAATGGTTTTCGATCACTTCAATCGCCAAGGCATGCAAGCCTTGGTCAATAAATTCTTGCAACGCATCATACACAAGGCGATGGCGTGAAACCCGCGATTTACCTGTGAAAACAGGACTTTGAATGCGCACCCTGAAATGGGTTCCAAAGCCTGTGCCATTGGCACCGGCATGACCCGCATGAGCGGCGCTTTCGTCTAAAACTTCAACAAAAACGGGGCTTAAGCGTTCTTGTAATTTCAGTGTCAGCGCTTGTGACGTGATATTCACGGTTGGTCCTCGGGTTGCTCTTGGATAAATCGGCTCATGTAAACGCCTTGCGCCACCACAAACACCAGCATCAGGCCCAAGCCGCCAAAGAGTTTGAAGCTGACCCAGGTGTCGGTGTCAAAGTGATTGGCCACCCAAATGTTGACGCAGCCCATGACGGCAAAGAAGCACGCCCAGCTGTGCAGCAGCACGCCCCAGGCGTGGTTGGGTAGCGTCACTTGGGCGCCCATCAGTTGCTGAATGAAGTTGCGTTTGAACACGTAGTGGCCGGCCCACAGCGCACTGCCCATGAGCCAGTAAAGCACGGTGGGCTTCCACTTGATGAAGGTTTCGTCTTGCGTCAGCAAGGTGGCGCCGCCAAACACCACGATCACACCCAGGCTGACCCATTGCATGGGTTCCACAAAGCCGTTTTTCCGCCACAGATAACCAATTTGCAACACCGTGGCGGCAATCGCCACACCGGTTGCCGCCATGATGCCCCAGGTTTTGAAGGTGACAAAAAACAGAATGATGGGAAAAAAATCGAGCAGCAATTTCATAAGGGGGTTACTTCTTTGGCACGAAGTCTAACGAAGCCGAGTTCATGCAATAGCGCAACCCAGTCGGTGCGGGGCCATCTGGAAACACATGGCCCAAATGCGCGCCACATTGGCTGCACACGGTTTCCACACGCACCATGCCGTGGCTGGTGTCGCGGTGTTCGGTGATGGCGTCTTCACTGGCCGCGGTGTGAAAGCTGGGCCAGCCACAGCCCGCATCGAACTTGGTGTTGGCCTCAAACAGCTTGGCGTCGCAACAGATGCAGTGGTAGCTGCCATCGGCCCAGTGGTCTTCGTACTTGCCCGTGAACGGGCGTTCGGTCGCGGCTTTGCGGGTCACCTCAAACGCCACAGGTTCGGCCTGTTTGGCAGCGAGCAGGTCGCGCCATTCTTGTTCGGTTTTTTGCATCGTCATGAGGAGCAGCTGATTTCAATAGAAGACGCCCATTCTGGCGCAAGGCCAGCCCAGGCTTCGTAGGCAGAGTGTTCGTCAAACGGGGCGTGCAGCACCTGCAGTAGGTCTTGCACCATGGCGAAGTTGCCTTGTTGGGCTTGGCGAATCGCCAGTTCGCCCAAATGGTTGCGCAACACGTATTTGGGGTTGGTGCGCAGCATGGCGTCCCCTGTGGCCTGGCGAGGGGCATGACCCAAGCGCGCGAGGTAACGCGTGCACCAAGCATCAAACACCGCACGGTGCAGGAACAAATCGCGCACGGGATCAAACGCATGGGCACTGTGGGCCGACTCACGCACCGCCAGGCTCAAGCGCCTCCAAAACACAGGGTAGTCCACGCGGTCTTGTTGCAGGGCTTGCAACAGGTCTTCCACCAAGGCGCGGTCACTTTCGTGGCTGCCATGCAGCCCCAGTTTGTCACGCATGCGTTGGTCCAAGGCGGCGGGGAAGGCGACTTTATAGCTTTCTAACGCTGCCAAGGCCGGGGCTTGTTCGTCTATCAGCGGCATCAGCGCTTGGCCGAGGCAAAACAAGTTCCAGTAAGCGATTTGCGGCTGACGCGCATAGGCGTAGCGGCCTTGGTGGTCAGAGTGGTTGCAAATGTGATTGGCATCAAAGCCGTCGAGGAACTGAAACGGGCCGTAGTCCAACGTCAATCCGAGCACACTCATGTTGTCGGTGTTCATCACACCATGGCAAAAGCCCACGGCCTGCCATTGCGCCATCAGATCGGCGGTGCGTTGTGTCACCGCGTGCAACAGCGCGGTGTAACGAGCGGCACTTGTGTGAACCAGCAACTCGGGAAACTGTGTGGCCACCACATGATCCGCCAAGGCTTGTAAGGCATCGGTTTGTCCCGTGGCAGCGAAATGTTCAAAGTGCCCAAAGCGCACAAAGCTGGGGGCGACTCGGGTGACCACGGCGGCGGTTTCCACCTCTTCGCGTCGCACAGGGGCGGGTGACCCTGTCACACACAAAGCGCGTGTCGTGTGAATGCCCAAACCGTGCATGGCCTCGCTGGCCAAAAACTCACGAATGCTCGAGCGCAACACCGCACGGCCATCGCCTTGGCGAGAGTAGGGCGTGGGGCCGGCACCTTTGAGCTGAAGGGTTTGCGCACCGATGGGCGTTTGCAGTGCGCCGATATTCAAGGCCCGCCCATCTCCCAACTGGCCCGCCCAATGGCCAAACTGATGACCGCTGTACACGCTGGCATACGGCGCGACATTGGCCAGCACGTGGTTGCCGGTGAAGAGAGCCAAGGCATCGGGTTGTAACCACAGATCGGTGGGCAACCCCATCTCGGCACGCAAGGCATCGTTGCAACCCACCCAATACGCAGCAGGCAAGGGCGTTGGCAGCGTGGGCGTGGCAAAGGCGGTGCCGAGTTCTGCCAAGCCCTCGTTGACCACATTGACCCACGGCACTTGCACAGAAGGGGGAAGGTCAGGGCGGTGAGACATGAGGCAGATTGTCTCGGGTTATCCATAGGCTGGTTTTTTGTGGGCTTTCCTCAATTACGCTCGAAGAGTTGGCACAATAGACAAAAAAGCACGGTCGTGCGGAAATTAAAAACGAGGAGACGTTCATGTTGGGATTGATGCAAAACCAGCCCTTGCTCATATCAAGCTTGATTGAGTTTGCGGACAAACACCACGGCGATAGCGAAGTGGTGTCGCGGCGGGTCGAGGGCGACATTCATCGCTACACCTGGTCTGACGTGGCACGCCGCGCGCGCCAAGTGGCCCACGCGCTAGACGGCATGCAACTGGGCTTTAGCGACCGCGTGGCGACTTTGGCGTGGAATGGCTACCGGCACTTGGAGCTTTACTTTGGCGTCAGCGGCAGTGGGCGTGTGTTGCACACCATCAACCCCCGTTTGCACCCTGAGCAAATTGCGTGGATCGTCAACCATGCCGAAGACCAAGTGTTGTGCTTTGACATGACCTTTCTGCCCCTCATTCAAGCGGTGCACAGCAAATGCAGCACGGTCAAGCAATGGGTGGCACTGTGCGATGCTGACAAGCTGCCTGCAGACTCGGGCATTCCGCATCTCGTCAGCTACGAAGCATGGATGGGGCAGCAAAGCACCACCTACACCTGGCCCGTGTTTGACGAAAACACGGCGTCGAGCATGTGCTACACCAGCGGCACCACAGGCAACCCCAAAGCGGCGTTGTACAGCCACCGCTCCACCACCTTGCACGCCTACGCTGCAGCGTTACCCGATGTGATGTGCATTTCTGCACGCGATGCCATCTTGCCGGTGGTGCCCATGTTTCACGTCAACGCCTGGGGCATTCCTTATAGCGCCGCGCTCACGGGCGCCAAACTGGTGTTCCCAGGCCCGGGCATGGACGGCAAGTCGGTGTATGAAATGATTGAGAACGAAGGCGTCACCTACGCCGCCGGTGTGCCCACGGTGTGGCAGATGTTGCTGACTTACATGAAGCCCAGTGGCTTGAAGTTCTCAACCTTGAAACGCACCGTGATTGGGGGCTCTGCCTGCCCACCCGCCATGATTGACGCTTTCCGCGACGACTACGGTGTGGACGTGTTGCACGCGTGGGGCATGACCGAACTCAGCCCCTTGGGCACCTTGTGTACCCTGAAAAACAAGCACCTCAAATTGCCCAAAGAAGAGCAAATGAAGTTGCTGCTCAAGCAGGGACGCTCCATCTATGGGGTTGACATGAAGATCGTCAACGAGGCCGGTGATGACCAACCGCACGACGGCAAAGCCTATGGCGATTTGCTGGTGCGTGGCCCCTGGGTGGTGTCGAACTACTACAAAGGCGAGGGCGATCCGCTGGTGAAAGACAAACAGGGCCAAAGCTGGTTCCCCACCGGTGACGTGGCCACCATTGACGCCGACGGCTTCATGCAAATCACCGACCGCAGCAAAGACGTCATCAAGTCAGGCGGTGAGTGGATCAGCTCGATCGACATCGAAAACATTGCCGTGGCGCACCCCGCGGTGTTGATGGCCGCGTGCATTGGCGTGAAGCACCCCAAGTGGGACGAGCGCCCCATCGTGGTCGTGGTGAAAAAGCCCGATGCACAAGTGAGCCGTGAAGAACTGTTGGCTTTCTACGCGGGCAAAACTGCCAAATGGCAAATCCCTGACGACGTGGTGTTTGTGGACAACATTCCGCTTGGCGCCACGGGCAAGATGCTGAAAACCAAGCTGCGTGAGCAGCTCAAAGATTACGTTCTCCCTGCAACGCACTGATATTTTTAAATTCCAAAGGACTTCCGATGAGTGCAGACTACCAAGTACACGGCGATGTGGCCGTGATCACCCTGAACAACCCACCGGTCAACGGCATGAGCTTAGACACCCGCCGCGCCCTGGTCGCCGGTATGGCGCAAGCCCAAGCCGATGCCAACGTCAAAGCCATTGTGCTGACCGGCCATGGCAAAGCGTTTTCGGGTGGCGCTGATGTGCGTGAATTTGGTTCACCCAAAGCCTTCCAAGAACCCAACCTGTTGAGCGTGATTGCTTGCGTCGAGAACAGCAGCAAGCCCGTGGTCGCGGCCATTCACAGTGTGGCCATGGGTGGCGGCTTGGAGCTGGCCTTGGGGTGCCACTACCGCATCGCAGCGCCGGGCACCAGCATCAGCATGCCCGAGGTGAAGTTGGGCTTGATTCCTGGCGCGGGCGGTACCCAACGTTTGCCACGTGCCTTGGGCGTAGAGCCTGCGTTGAACTTGATCGTCAGTGGCGAGCCCATCAAGAGCGAGATGCTGGCCATGTTGCCCGGTCAAAAACTGTTTGACCAAATGGCCGCGTCACCGCAAAGCCTGATGGACGAAGCTGTGGCGTTCGCGCGTGAGATGGCCTCTGTGCGCCCCTTGCCCAAAGTGCGTGATTTACCTTGCAAACACCCACAAGGCGATGCGTACTTTCAGTTCGCACGCAACATGGTCAAAGGCATGGCCAAAAACTACCCCGCACCGCCTTTGGCGTTGGACGCGGTGGAGATGGCCACGAAGAAAAAGTTCGATGAAGGCATGGCCTTTGAGCGCCAGAACTTCCTCAATCTCATGTGGACCCCTGAGAGCCGTGCGTTGCGCCACTTGTTTGCTGCGCAACGTGCGGCCTCCAAGATCCCTGATGTGCCCAGCGACACGCCTGTGCGTGCGATCCAACAAGTGGCGGTGATTGGCGCCGGCACCATGGGCGGCGGCATCGCGATGAACTTCTTGAATGCCGGTATCGCTGTGAAGCTGTTGGAAACCAAGCAAGAAGCCTTGGACCGTGGTGTGGCCACCATTCAAAAGAACTACGAAGACCGCGTTAAAAAAGGCAAGCTCAAAGAAGACAAATTAGCGCAGCGCATGGCCTTGCTTAGCACCACGCTCAGCTACGACGACATCAGCCAAGCAGACTTGGTGATTGAGGCCGTTTTCGAAGACTTGGGCGTCAAAGAGGCCGTGTTCAAGCAGCTCGACGCTGTGATGAAGCCCGGCGCCATCTTGGCATCTAACACCTCCACGCTCGACCTCAACAAGATTGCCCATTTCACAAAACGTCCACAAGACGTGGTGGGCTTGCACTTCTTCAGTCCCGCCAACGTGATGAAGCTGCTCGAGGTGGTGCGCGGCAAAGACACCGCCAAAGACGTGTTGGCCACAGCCATGGTTGTGGCCAAGAAAATCAAAAAAATTGCCGTGCTCTCGGGCGTATGTGATGGCTTCATTGGCAACCGCATGATTGACCAATACGCACGTCAAGCTGGCTTCTTACTGGACGAAGGCTGTACGCCTGCGCAAATTGATCGCGCCATCGAAAAATTCGGCTGGGCCATGGGCCCGTTCCGCATGAGCGACTTGGCCGGCAACGACATTGGCTGGGCCATTCGCAAACGCCAGTACCAAGAGAACCCCAAGCGTCGCTACAGCAAAACAGCTGAC
>JBPCSU010000101.1:0-3349 GCA_051006815.1 Limnohabitans sp. | reverse complement strand
CCCGAGAGTTCTGTGGCGTTGTGTCCCACCGAGGTGTGTTCTTGCTGGGGCAAGCTTTTGACGAAATCTGCCAAATTAGCGGCTTTCAGCGCGTCCCACAAGCGTGCGCTGTCTACCGCGTCACCCAGGGCAATGTTGTGCGCAATGCTGTCGTTGAACATCACCACATCTTGACTGACATAGGCAACTTGGCTGCGCAGGTTGGCAAGCGACCAGTCTTTGAGCGGCACCCCGTCCAAACGCACTTCGCCCGCGCTGGGTTCTAAAAAGCGTGGCAACAAATTGGCAAGGGTGGTTTTGCCTGAGCCTGAGGGGCCGACCAAGGCCACGGTTTGTCCGGGCTGGATGGTCAAGCTCACGCCATCTAAAGCAGGTTGATTGGCCGAGGGGTACTGCAAGGTCACGTTGTCAAAGCAAATTTCGCCTCGTGCCTGAGGGCTGGTGTGTGTGCCTTGTGTCTCATCAGGCGCAAGGTCCAGCAGGTTCAGTCCGCGTTCTAAGGCGGTCACACCTCGCGTCAATGGTCCCGCCACCTCAGACAAGTGTTTGATGGGCGATACCAACATGAGCATGCCCGTAATGAAGGCGGCAAAGCTTCCCACTGTGACGCCATTGGCGGAGCCATCGCCCGTGCTTTGGTACAGCGCCACCATGATGACAGCAGACAAGGCCAGCGCCGCCAGCATTTGAATCAACGGCGTCATGACGGAATTTGCCACCACCGCTTTCAGTGCCAGTTGGCGTAGTTTTTGGTTAGAGGTCGCAAATTTTTGGGTTTGGCTGTGTTGTGCGTTGTGCAAACGCACCATGCGGTAGGCCAGCACGTTTTCTTCCACCACGTAGGCCAAGCCATCGGTGGCGTCTTGGCTGGCTCGGGTCACGTTGTCTAAGCGACGCGATAAGTTTTTCACCACCCATGCGATGGGCGGTAAGATGGCAAACACAATCAGGGTGAGTTTCCAGTTCAGCGTCAGCAAATAACCCAGCAACGCGAGCAGGGTGACCAAATCTTTGGCGAAGGCCAGCATGGTGGTGACCAGCAGCGAAGCGCCGTTGTTCACCTCATACACCATGGTGTTGGTGAGCCCGCTGGTGTGTTGGTTGGCAAACAGCTGCGGGTCAGCGCGCAGCAGCTTTTCGAACAGGCGTTGGCGTAGCAACTCCATGGAGTAATTGGTCACCCGGGCCAAGCAATACGCCGCCACAAAGCCTGCAAAACCACGCACGCCAAACAGCAGCAGCAACACCACCGGAATCTTCCACAGCTCTAGCGTGCCGCGGTCAAAGCCACTGTCAAGCAACGGTTTCATCAACGCAGGAATGGCCGGTTCGGTGGCTGCGCCCACCAAGATGCCCACAACTCCTAAGACCAACGCACCTGGATGCCCTGAGAACCAGGGGGCCACACGTTTGAGCCTTTGCAACAAAGAGTCAGACGGGGTAGGGGGGCTGGTGGTGGTCATAAGTTCGTGGAATGGCAACAAACGCAATGCAGGCATTATCGCCACTCGTTCAGCCACTAAAATCCCTCGATTCGACTGGCAACCACACTCACTATGACACGTCACTTCGCTCGCTCTGTTTTGCGCTTTTCACTTGGACTTTTGGCCGCCGGTTTGTTGGCCTTGCCAACTTGGGCGCAGTTCCGTGTGGAAGTGTCCGGCGTGGGGCTGACCCAAGTACCCATTGCATTTGCGCCCTTGCGAGGGGAGGAAACTTCGCCCCAAAAAATCTCCGCCATCGTGCAAGCCGATTTAGAGCGCAGCGGCCAGTTCCGTGGCGTCACGGCTGGCGTGGTGACCGATGAAACCCAACGCCCTGATATTTCTGCCATGCGCCAAAAGGGCGCGGATGCCTTGTTGACTGGCAGCATCAGTCGTATGGCCGATGGTCGTTACGACGTGCGCATTCGCTTGTGGGACACCGTGCGCGGGCAAGACCTTGGTGCCATGAGTTACACCGTGGTGACCGGCGATTTGCGTTTGGCGTCTCACCGTATTTCTGACTTCGTGTACGAAAAACTCACGGGCGACAAAGGCGTGTTTTCCACCCGCATTGCCTATGTGACCAAGGCTGGTACCCGCTTCAACCTGTGGGTGGCAGATTCGGACGGCGAAAACGCCCAATCGGCGTTGGCCAGCCCCGAACCCATCATTTCGCCCAGCTGGTCGCCCTCGGGCACCCAGTTGGCCTATGTGTCGTTTGAGTCACGCAAGCCGGTGGTGTATGTGCACGATGTGTCCACGGGCAAGCGCCGCGTGGTGGCGAACTTCCGTGGCTCTAACAGCGCACCCAGCTGGTCCCCCGATGGTCGCAGCTTGGCGGTGACCTTGAGCCGTGACGGTGGCTCACAGTTGTTTGTGATCGATGCCAATGGCGGCGAGCCACGTCGCCTCACCCAATCGGCCGGCATTGACACCGAACCCGTGTTCTCGCCAGATGGCACAGCGATCTACTTTGTCAGTGACCGTGGTGGTGCACCCCAGATTTACCGCATGCCAGCCTCGGGTGGCCCCGCCAACCGTGTGACCTTCAACGGCACCTACAACATTTCCCCCGCACTCAGCCCCGATGGCCGTTGGTTGACCTATATCTCGCGCATCGGTGGGGCTTTCAAGCTGCATGTGATGGACATTGCCAGCGGCAACGTGGCAGCCATCACCGACACCAGTCGCGACGAGCGCCCCAGCTTTGCCCCAAACAGCCGCTTGATTGTTTATGCGACCCAACAAGACGGCCGTGAAGCCTTGATGACCACGACGTTGGATGGTCGCATCAAAGCCCGTTTGTCTGGCCAAGCGGGTGACCTGCGCGAACCCAACTGGGGCCCTTTCAGCAAAGCCTTGCCTTAATTCTTCTTTCTCTTTTTACAAAGTCCTTCCTATGAAAAAACTTCTTTTGCTCGTGTCTGTGGTGACTGTGTTGGCTGGTTGCGCCTCTGGTGTCAAACTGGACGATGTGCAGGTGGATGACCGCTCGGGTGGCGCAAGCCAAGTCGGCGGTGTAAATGCGGGCATTGGCGCGCGTGGTTTGGGTGCGATGCAAGGCATCAAGCAAGGCCCTGCCGGTGTGGAACACATCATTTACTTCGATTTGGACAGCTACACCGTGAAATCCGAATACCAGCCCGTGCTCGATGCCCACGCCCGTTACTTGAAGGCTGACCGCAACCGCCGCGTCAACCTCGAAGGCCATACCGACGAGCGTGGTGGCAGCGAATACAACTTGGCTTTGGGCCAAAAGCGTTCGGACGCTGTGCGCCGTGCGCTGAGCGCCTTGGGTGTGCCAGAAGGTCAGATGGAATCGGTAAGCTTTGGCAAGGAAAAACCTGTGGCCCAAGGCTCTGATG
>JBPCSU010000100.1:0-2563 GCA_051006815.1 Limnohabitans sp. | reverse complement strand
GCGCAGAGCGACGCTTTGCCGCCGCAAATCGATGTGGTCACCGCGCTGCATGCGTGCGACACCGCCACCGACGATGCGATTGCATTTGGCCTGCAAAAGAAAGCCAAGTACATGGTGTTGGTGCCGTGCTGCCAAGCCGAGCTGGCGCGTGTGCTCAACCAACACAAAGCCCTCAACCTGCAACGCACGCCGCTGGCGGAGTTGTGGCGTCACCCCTTGCACACGCGTGAAATGGGGAGCCAGCTGACCAATGTGCTGCGTTGCTTGTACCTCGAAGCCATGGGCTACCAAGTGACCGTGACCGAGCTGGTGGGTTGGGAACACAGCATGAAGAACGAACTCATCTTGGCCAAGTACACCGGGCAGAAAAAACGCAGCTCAGCCGAGCGTTTGCAGGCGCTGCTGGAAGAGTTCGGCTTGCAATCTTTGGCCGACACGCGCTTCAAAATTTAATCGGGGTCAGATCCCAATTACCATCTGCGGATGGCTCGCCTTCCACGTCTCACCGTCACGGGTTACCCGCACCACGTCATCTTGCGTGGCAATGACCGTCAGGACATTTTCCGCACCCCGGCGGATCACCAGCGCATGCTCGATTTGTTGTTCGAGCACAGCCGTGCGCAAGGCGTGGACATTCATGCCTATGTGTTGATGAGCAACCACCTGCATCTGCTGCTCACGCCACAGCGTGACCAAGCCTTGTCCAAGATGATGCAAGCGGTGGGGCGCAGTTATGTGCAGGTGTTCAACAAGCTGCATGCGCGAACGGGCACGCTGTGGGAGGGGCGCTACCGCTCCACGTTGATTCAAACCGACCGCTACCTGCTGGCGTGCATGGCCTATATTGACCTTAACCCTGTGCGCGCCCACAGGGTGGCGCAGCCGGAGGATTACGCTTGGTCCAGTTATGCCCATTACACCGGGCGACGCAGCGATCGGCTGCTCACCCCGCATGCCTTGTACTGGGGCTTGGGCAACACGCCGTTTGCCCGCGAGGCGGCGTACGCCGAATTGGTGCACGCCGGCATCAGTGCGGACCAGCAGGGTGCATTGACCGATGCCACGCTCAGGGGTTGGGCGTTGGGGGATCCGGGATTTGTGGCGAATTTACAGACGCAAACCCAAAGACGCCTGCTCAAAACCAAAGCGGGCAGACCGGTGAGCAAGCCAAACAAGGCAGAGAAGCCCAAGAAATAAAGCTTTTGCGTGGTTGCGTCATTTATTTTGACCGGTTTAATTAATCTGTCCCCAATTAAATGAAGCGTTATCTGTGTGCTTCAATAATTAGGTTCTGACCCCAATTAATTTTCTTGGCATGGATGCTGCAGTGCAGTATCCTTCTTGTCCCGCTGAATTTTTGAGGAATGCGCCATGACCACGGCTGCCGATAAAGCACAACTGCAATCTCAGGGTTTGTACGACCCCGCCAATGAACACGACGCCTGTGGCGTGGGCTTTGTGGCCCATATCAAAGGTCAAAAGAGCCACGCCATCGTGGGTCAAGCGCTCAAAATTTTGGAAAACCTCGACCACCGGGGTGCCGTGGGTGCGGATGCCCTCATGGGCGACGGTGCCGGTATCTTGATTCAATTGCCCGATGCCTTGTACCGCGAAGAGATGGCCAAGCAAGGCGTGACCTTGCCGCCCCTCGGCGAATACGGCGTGGGCATGGTGTTCTTGCCCAAAGAGCAGGCTTCACGTTTGGCATGTGAGCAAGAGCTCAACCGTGCCGTGCTGGCAGAAGGCCAAGTGTTGTTGGGCTGGCGCGATGTGCCGGTCAACCGCGACATGCCCATGTCACCCACCGTGCGTGCCAAAGAGCCTGTGATCCGTCAAATCTTCATCGGTCGTGGCAACGACGTGATCGTGCAAGACGCGTTGGAACGCAAGCTGTATGTCATCCGTAAAACAGCCAGCGCCGCGATTCAGCACTTGAACCTCAAGCACGGCAAAGAGTATTACGTGCCCAGCATGTCCAGCCGCACGATCATTTACAAAGGCTTGTTGTTGGCCGATCAAGTGGGCACCTATTACCTCGACTTGCAAGACGAGCGCTGTGTGTCCGCCCTGGGTTTGGTGCACCAACGCTTCTCGACCAACACCTTCCCTGAGTGGCCCTTGGCCCACCCCTACCGCTATGTGGCGCACAACGGTGAGATCAACACCGTCAAAGGCAATTACAACTGGATGAAGGCGCGCGAAGGCGTGATGTCTTCTCCTGTGTTGGGCGACGACCTGAAAAAGTTGTACCCCATCAGCTTCGCGGACCAATCCGACACAGCCACCTTCGACAACTGCTTGGAGTTGATGACGATGGCGGGTTACCCCATCAGCCAAGCGGTGATGATGATGATTCCCGAGCCGTGGGAACAACACACCACCATGGATGAGCGCCGCAAGGCCTTCTACGAATACCACGCGGCCATGTTGGAACCTTGGGACGGCCCGGCCTCCATCGTGTTCACTGACGGCCGCCAAATCGGCGCCACCTTGGACCGCAATGGCTTGCGTCCCTCACGTTACTGCATCACCGACGACGACATGGTGATCATGGGCTCTGAGT
>JBPCSU010000099.1:0-3145 GCA_051006815.1 Limnohabitans sp. | reverse complement strand
TTGCTGCGCTTGATCGACAAGATCGAAGGCACCGAACCCGCCATCAGCTTGGCGTTTCCGCGTCTCACGCCAAACGCTGGCGGTCAGGGCTAACGCGTGGCACGTTTTTACTGTCCGTTGTCGCTCACCCCGGGGCAAGTGGTGGACCTGCCGCCCACGGCCGCACGTCATGTGCAGGTGCTGCGCATGCAACCTGGGCAGACGCTGACCTTGTTCAACGGCGAGGGCGGCGAGTTCAACGCCGAAGTGCAACACATGGGGCGCAGCGATGTGCGAGTGGTGGTGGGTGAGCACCGCGACGTGGAATGCGAAGCCGCGGTTCGCGTACACCTGGCGGTGGGCATGCCCGCCAACGAGCGCATGGATTGGCTGGTGGAAAAAGCCACCGAGCTGGGCGTGCATCGCATCACCCCCTTGATGACGGAGCGCAGCGTGGTGCGCCTGAGTGGCGAGCGCGCCGAAAAGAAGCAAGCGCATTGGCAAGCGGTGGCTGCCAGTGCCAGCGAACAATGTGGTCGCAACCGCGTGCCCCTGATCGATGCCCCTGAGCGTTTGGACGCTTGGCTGAGTCAACAAACCGCGCAGACAGAGGTGGTGCACGGCGTGCTGTCTTTGCATGCGAGTACGCAACCGTTGTCGGGGTTGCGCACGCGTGCGCAACCAACGACATGGGTGCTGCTCAATGGCCCCGAGGGCGGGTTGACCGATGCCGAAGATACGGCGGCGCGTGCCCAAGGCTTTGTCGCCTTGAGTTTGGGCAATCGGGTGTTGCGCGCGGAAACCGCCGCGCTCGGCGCGTTGGCTTTGCTCACCTTGGCGTGAGCGTCAAACCTTCTCGAACTTAAACACCGCGGTGCCGGCCATCAGGTTCGGCCAAACATCCACGCGTTGACCGTTTTGCAAGCCAAACGCATCGACCACTTGCAAGTGGTTTTTCTCGGCCAACACCTCAAAGTCTTTGAACGTACCCACACGGATGTTGGGCGTGTCATACCACTGGTAGGGCAAGCGTTTGGTCACAGGCATGCGGCCTTGCAGAATGCTCAAACGGTTGGGCCAGTGCGCAAAGTTAGGGAAGGCCACGATGCCGGTGCGACCCACGCGCGCGGTCTCGCGCAACATGGTTTCGGCATTGCGCAAATGCTGCAAGGTGTCGATTTGCAGCACCACATCAAATGACCGGTCGGCAAACACGCTCAGACCCAAATCCAGGTTGAGTTGCAACACGTTCACGCCGCGTTGCACGCAGGCGTGCACGTTGGTGTCATCCAACTCCACCCCATAGCCGGTGCACGCTTTGTGCTGTTGCAGATGGGCCAACAAGGCGCCATCGCCACAGCCCAGGTCGAGCACGCGACTGCCGTGTGGCACGAGCGCCGCGATGGCTTGCAAGGTGTCGTTCGTCATGCTGCACCTCCTTGCGCGTGGAACTCTTGGGCAATGCGGTCAAAGTACGAGCGCACCACCTTCATGTAGCGCGCATCGTCGAGCAAAAACGCATCGTGACCGTGGGGCGCATCGATTTCGGCGTAGCTCACATCGCGTTGGTTGTCGAGCAAGGCTTGCACCATCTCGCGGCTGCGAGCGGGCGAAAAACGCCAATCGGTGGTGAAGCTCACCAGCAAAAACTTGGCGGCTGTGCGCGCAAATGCGGCCGACAAATCGCCGCCGTACGCGCGTGCAGGGTCGAAGTAATCGAGCGCGCGGGTGATCAGCAAATAGGTGTTGGCGTCAAAGTACTCGCTGAACTTGTCGCCTTGGTAGCGCAGGTAGCTTTCGATTTGAAACTCCACATCTTGGGTGGAGTATTTGTAGCCGGTGGCACTGCCCACAACTGCATCGCGTAACTCTCTGCCAAACTTCTCGTTCATCACATCGTCGCTCAGGTAGGTGATGTGCCCCACCATGCGCGCGATGCGCAAACCGCGTTGTGGTACCACGCCGTGTTGGTAGAAGTGGCCGCCATGAAAGTCCGGGTCGGTCACGATGGCGCGGCGCGCCACTTCGTTGAACGCGATGTTTTCTGCCGTGAGATTGGGGGCGCTGGCCACCACCACGGCATGACGCACGCGGTCAGGGTATTGCAACGTCCAGCTCAAGGCTTGCATGCCGCCTAGACTGCCGCCCAACACGGCGGCCAGTTGCTTCACACCCAAGCGGTCGAGCAGCAAGGCTTGGGCATTCACCCAGTCCTCGACCGTGACGACAGGAAAATCTGCGCCATACACCTTGCCAGTGTCGGGGTGGGTGTGCATGGGGCCGGTGGAGCCAAAGCATGAACCGAGGTTGTTCACGCCAATCACGAAGAAGCGGTTGGTGTCCACGGGCTTGCCGGGGCCAATCATGTTGTCCCACCAGCCTTCGCTTTTGTCTTGGCCCTCGTACACGCCGGCCACATGGTGCGACGCATTCAGGGCGTGGCACACCAGCACCGCGTTAGAGCGGTCGGCGTTGAGCGTGCCGTAGGTCTCGTAGGCCAGGGTGTAGTCGCGCACCTGAGCGCCACTTTGCAGCGCCAAGGGCTCGGCAAAGTGCATCGCCTGGGGTGTGGCGATCATGGGTTTGGCGTGGACAGTCATGCGGTCACTCTCACTTATTCGCCGATGGGGCGCAGGTGTTTGCCAGCAATGCCTGCCAGTTCAAACATCGTCACTTGGTCTTTGCCAAACACGGGTTTCAATTTGGCATCGGCATTGATGGCGCGCTTGTTGGTCGCGTCTTGCAAGCCATTGGCCTTGATGTAGTCCCACAGCTTCTTGATCACTTCGGTGCGGGCCACGGCTTCGGCGCCAATCACGTTGGCCAGGTCGGCGCTGGGCAAAAAGCCGGCGGTGACTTTGCGTGGGGCTTTGGGCTTGGCCACTTTCTCGGCTTTTGCTTTGGTGGGTTTCGCGGCCTTGGTGGCTTTCGCCGGTGCCTTTTTGCCAGCAGCTTTGATGAGCGCATCGGTCGTGGGCGTCTTGCCACCGCGCGCGGGGTATTTGCTGACGCGGGGCTCGAACGCGAAGTTCACCTTGCCCGCTTCGGCGTCCCATTGCAGATAAGCCTTGAATGCGCGGCGTGTGCGCATGGACACAAACTTGTCGAGCAAATCGGTTTTGCCTTCGCTCAACAGTTTGGTCATTTGCTCGGGCGCGACGGGTTG
>JBPCSU010000098.1:0-12964 GCA_051006815.1 Limnohabitans sp. | reverse complement strand
ATGGATGAGGCGCTGAAAGCGGCACAAATCGAGCCAAAACTTCTAAAGAAAAACAACGCCCGCGTGACCGCCATGCAAATGGAGGTGGTCTCGGGCTTGGCCATGCAAGAACTCGATGACGAAGGCCTGGGCTGGTTCAGCCGCCGCTTGCCCTGGGGCAGCTACGGCATGTTGGTGCGCGCGTCGCTCACCTCACCCACACTCGGCGTGGCTTTGGCGCGCTGGTGCCGGCACCACGGTTTGTTGACCGACGACATTGCCCTGCACGTGACCGAACACCAAGGCGTGGCCACCTTGCAGTTGAACGAGGTGCATGCGCTGGGGGCGTTCCGTGAGTTTTGCCTGGTATCGGTGCTGCGCAATGCCTTGGGCGTGGCCTGCTGGCTGACCGATTCACGCATCCCCTTACAAGCCACCACCTTGCGCTTTGCACCTCCGGCGCACCACGACAGCTACCGCGTGTTGTTTGATGGCCCCACCACGTTCCATGCGCCAGCCAACACCTTGCAGTTCGATGCCGGCTACTTGGCGCTGCCAGTGCGCCGCGACGAAGCCGCCCTGCAACACATGCTGCAACGCGCACTGCTGCTGACGGTGCGCCCTTACCGACGCGACCGCTTGTTGGTCGAAAAAGTACGCCAAACCTTGGCCCAGTACCCCGAGCACAGCCGCAACGCCGATGATTTAGCCGCTTGGTTGAACATGTCAGCGCGCACGCTGCATCGGCAACTGCAAGAAGAAGGCGCGTCGCTACAAGAACTCAAAGACGCCGTGCGCCGCGACGTGGCCGTGGCGCAATTGCAGCGCACCTCACGCCCGCTCAAGCAGATTGCCGAAGCGGTGGGGTTTCAAAACGAGAAGAGCTTCATCCGTGCGTTCAAAGGTTGGACAGGCACATCGCCCGAAGCCTTTCGCCAACAAAAGCGCCAACCCTAGGTCGACACAAACAACGTTGGCAGCTCTGACATGTGTGCAAACACGCGCGCCGCACCTGCCTTCCGCAAGACCTCGTCTTGACCCAGTGTGGCAAAGCCCCACACCTCTGCGCCAGCCGCCACCCCCGCGGTCACGCCGACGGGTGTGTCTTCCAACACCAGGCAACGTGCGGGGTCGACCTGCACATGCGCGGCAGCGGCCAAGTACACATCGGGGTGGGGTTTGCTGCGCGGCATTTCGTGGCCACTGAAAATGCGGCCTTCAAAAAAATGCGCCAACCCCACACGCGCCAACATCATCTCCACCTTGTAGCGGTCAGCGCCCGAAGCCACGGCAATGCGGCCTTCGCAACGCTCATGCAAAAACGCAACGGCGTCGTGGATGCCATCGATGGCGGTGATTTCGTTTTCAAGACGCAGGTTGCGACGGCGGTAAAACTCGTCCATGAACGCATCGGTCAACGGCTTGCCGGTGTGCGCTTGAATCAAATCAGCGCGGCTGCGCACGGTGTGGCCCACAAAGTGCGCCATGCATTCGGCCAAGCTCAAGCGCCAGCCGTTTTCATCAAGCATGTCGCGCAAGGCCCCACAGGTGATGGCCTCGCTGTCTACCAACACGCCATCGCAATCAAACAACACCGCATCAAACTTCATGGCCATCCACATACAACCAACGTCCGTCTTCGCGGACAAAACGACTGCGCTCATGCAAGCGCACAGCCTGCCCCGCCACGCGGTAACGCGCCACAAACTCGACTTCGGCGGTGGCTGCGCCTGTGGTCTGGTGCGAACGGACGTCCAGGCCCAACCACTTGGCGCCCACATCCAACGTCAACGACTCCGGGCGTTTACTGGGGTGCCAGGTGGCCAGTAAGTAGTCGGCACGTTCACGCACAAACGCGCTGTAGCGTGAACGCATCAGGTGTTCGGCATCCGGCGCCGGCGTGGTGTCGAAGTGATCCACGTAGCGACCGCAGCAGTCGGGGTAGGCCACGGCGCGCTTCTTGGCATCCATGCGGCCGCAGGGGCACGTTGTAGGGGCAGTCAAGGCAACACCGACACCGTGCCGCGCATACCGGCCTCAAAGTGGCCGGGCTCGAAGCAGGCCATCTGCAACACGCCGGCATCGGTGAACGTCCACAGCAACTCACCCGACTCGCCTGCCGCCAGGCTCAGGGCGTTGTGGCTGTGGTGGTGATGCGCGGCGGTTTGTTTTTTCATCTCGGCCGCATGTGCGGCCAGCTCGGCCTCGGTGCCCATGACAAATTCATGGCGCACGTGACCTTGGTTGATCACACGGATACGCACCGTCTCACCCGACGTCGCTTGCCAGCTGCTGGGGCTGAAGCGCATGTCGTCGTTCATCGTGAGGGTGATGGTGCGCACGGCTACCTCATCAGCGGCAGCGTGGTCATGCGCCGCTGTCGCGCTGGCCTCCCCATGCGAATGGCTGTGCGCTGACGGTGGCAAGCCTTGCAACAGCGACCATGCGGCAGCAGAGCCCGCACTCACCACTGCGAACGACACCAAACCGTAAGTCACCAAGGCACGCACGCGCAACTGGCCGCGCCAGTCGATGAAGTACATGGCCAACAAACTCAACACAAAGCCGAGGGGCACCACCCACAAGCTGCGGTCTGGCGAATCGGGGAAGTGTTGCAAACCGCCCGTGAAAAATCCCAAGCCAATCGACGACAACAAACCAAAGCCCAACACGTCGCCCCAGCGAAGATGTTTGGAGTCACGGGCGCGCAGGTCGAGCCAAGCCCCCAACAAATAAAACAACACGCCAAAGCCCGCCGTCCAAAACGAACGTGCTTCGCTGAAAAAACCGTGGTTCACCGCGCCTGCAATGAAGCTGATGCCACCGTATTTCAGCAAGGTGGCGATGTGTGTTTGCGCAAAGTTCATGAGGACATCCTTTTCATGCGCCCCATGCTACCCGGCCTGTGTCAACCGACTGTGAAGCAGGCGCCGCCGATCACGCCAGCGCGCGCTGGATGATGATTTTTTGCACGTCGCTGGTGCCTTCGTAAATTTGGCACACCCGCACGTCACGGTAAATACGTTCCACTGGGAAGTCGCCCACCACGCCATAGCCACCCAAGGTTTGAATCGCCACGCTGCAGACCTTCTCAGCGGTTTCGCTGGCAAACAGTTTGGCCATGGCCGCTTCTTTGAGGCAGGGCAAGCCCGCATCGCGCAACGAGGCAGCGTGGTACATGAGCTGACGCGCGGCTTCGAGCTGCGTGGCGCATTCGGCCAAACGGAAACCCACCGCTTGGTGGTTGAAGATGGCGGTGCCAAAGCTCTCGCGTTCTTTGCTGTACTGCAACGCGGTTTCAAACGCACTGCGGGCCATGCCAATGCTCTGCGCGGCAATGCCAATGCGTCCACCCTCTAAAGCAGACAAGGCAATCTTGTAGCCCTCGCCTTCTTGGCCAATCAGGTTCTCAGCAGGAATGCGGCAGTTGTCGAAGTTGATTTGCGCGGTGTCGCTGCTGTGCTGACCGAGCTTGTCTTCCAAGCGTGCCACGTGGTAGCCCGGCGCGTTGGTGGGGACGAGGAAGGCACTCATGCCCTTCTTGCCGGCGCCTTTGTCGGTCACCGCAATCACGATGGCCACATGGCCGTTCTTGCCGCTGGTGATGAACTGCTTCACCCCGTTGATGACGTATGCATCGCCTTGCTTGGTGGCGGTGGTGCGCAGGGCAGATGCGTCGGAGCCCACATGCGGCTCGGTCAAACAGAAGGCGCCGAGCATGTGGCCTTGGGCCAATTCGGTGAGCCATTTCTTTTTCTGCGCGTCGTTGCCGTAGCGCATGAGGATGGCGTTGACAGGACAGTTGGTCACGCTGATGGCGGTGCTGGTGCCGCCATCGCCTGCGGCAATTTCTTCCAGCACCAAGGCCAAGGTGAGGTAGTCCAAGCCTGCGCCGCCCAAGTCTTCAGGCACGCAAATGCCATACGCACCCAGCGCCGCCAAGCCCTTGTGCACCTCGTGCGGGAAGGTGTGCTTTTTGTCCCACTCGGCCGCATGGGGCCAGAGTTCTTGCTGGGCAAAGTCGCGCACGGCATCGCGGATCATCAGTTGGTCAGGGGTGAGCAGCATGGCTTTATCCGATGTGTAAAAAAGAAAAGAAAGGCCTCACCACGCAAGGGTGCTGCCGTCGTAAGACAAAAATTGCCCCGCCTGTTCAGGCGTGACGTGCGCCAAGGTGTGGCGCATGCGGGTCACCGCGTGTTCCACCGTGAGCGTGGCGTTGGGCCCACCCATGTCGGTTTGCACCCAACCGGGATGCAAGGCCACCAGGCGTGCGCGCGGGTATTCGGGTTGCGAGGTGCGCACCACCATGTTGAGCGCCGCTTTGCTGATGCGGTACAACGCCGCATCACTGCTGTGCGTGCCTTGCAAACTGCCCATCACGCTGCTGATGCAGGCGAACACGCCATCGGCAGCTTCGACCATCGGAGCCACTTGGGGAATCGCCATCATGGCGCCCATGACGTTGGCATGCATCACGCGGTCAAACGCATCTTGTGTGGGGGGCGTGCTGGCCTGGGTCTTGTCCATCACGCCCGCCACATACAGGGCCAGGTCGAGCTTCTCACCATCAAGCAGCCATTCCAGCGACGTGACGCTGAGGGGGTTGGCCACATCCACGCGCAAGCACTGCGCACCCAAGGCTTGCAGGCGGTCACGTCCGGCATCGTCACGCGCGGTGGCAATCACGCGCCAGCCGTCCGCCAGATATTGGCGCACCAGCTCAAGCCCGAGGCCACGCGAGGCGCCGATGACAAGTGCCGTCGACATGTGCGGGCTTAGACCAATTCCAAGGCCACCGCCGTGGCTTCACCACCGCCGATGCACAGCGTGGCCAAACCTTTTTTCAGACCCCGCGCTTTGAGTGCGTGGATGAGCGTGACCATGATGCGCGCACCCGATGCGCCAATCGGATGGCCCAAGGCACAAGCGCCGCCGTTGACGTTGACTTTGTCATGCGGCACGTTCAAGTCTTTCATCAAGGCCATGGGCACCACCGCGAAGGCTTCGTTCACTTCCCACAGGTCCACATCGCCCACAGCCCAGCCGGCTTTGGTCAGGGCTTTTTGTGTGGCGCCCACTGGCGCGGTAGCAAACCATTCGGGCTCTTGTGCGTGCGTGGCGTGGCTGACGATGCGGGCCAAGGGCTTGCAACCCAACTTTTTGGCCGTGCTCTCGCGCATCAACACCAGGGCGGCGCCACCGTCGTTGATGGACGAGCTAGAGGCGGCGGTGATGGTGCCGTCTTTTTTGAATGCAGGTTTGAGCGACGACATTTTGTCGAGCTTGATTTTTCCTGGGCCTTCGTCGATGGACACCACCGTCTCACCCGCACGCGTCTTCACGGTCACTGGCGTGATTTCTGCGGCGAACGCGCCGCTCTCAATCGCCGCCTTGGCGCGTTGCACGCTGGCGGTGGCGAAGGCGTCTTGCTCGGCACGGGTGAAGTTGTATTTGGCCGCGCAGTCTTCGCCAAAGGTGCCCATGCTGCGACCGGGTTCGTACGCGTCTTCCAAGCCGTCGAGCATCATGTGGTCAAAGATGCGGTCGTGGCCAATGCGGTAACCGCCACGGCCTTTGAGCATGAGGTAGGGGGCGTTGGTCATGCTCTCCATGCCACCGGCCACCAACACGTCGTGCGTACCGGCAATCAACATGTCGTGCGCAAACATGGCGGCACGCATGCCCGAGCCACACATCTTCGACAAGGTGACGGCACCCGCGCTCTTAGGCAAGCCTCCTTTGAATGCGGCTTGGCGCGCAGGCGCTTGACCTTGCCCGGCCATCAAACAGTTGCCAAACAACACCTCGGTCACCAACTCGGGGTTGATGCCCGCACGTTCCACGGCCGCCTTGATGGCAGCACCCCCCAGGTCGTGCGCGGCCAGGCTCGAGAAGTCGCCTTGAAAGCTGCCCATAGGCGTGCGTGCAGCGCCGACGATGACGATGGGGTCTGTGTGTGTGCTCATGTGTGATCTCCTGAAAATGAAAGGGGTGGCGCCCCCGCGTTTCACATACCGCGGGGATACCGTTTGAGTGCGTTGCGGAACACCTCCATCACCTCACCTGGGTGACTCATGCTCACGCCTAAATCTTTGGCCATGCCGTCTTTGAGGCCATAGCACCAGCCATGCACCGACACCTTTTGGCCACGGGCCCAAGCGTCTTGAATGATGTTGGTGAGTGCCACGTTGCCCACTTGCTCAATGACATTCATTTCGCACAACACGTCTTCTTGCTCGGGCACGGTGAGGTGGTCAATGCGACGGCGGTGGCGAATCTTCACGTCGTGCACATGGCGCAACCAGTTGTCGGCCAAGCCCACACGCGCACCGCGCAACGTGGCCAACACACCGCCGCAACCGTAGTGGCCCACGACCAAAATGTGCTCGACCTTCAAGAAGTCGACCGCATATTGGATGACCGAGAGCGCATTCAAATCGGAATGCACCACCACGTTGGCGATGTTGCGGTGCACGAACACCTCGCCCGGTTCGAGCCCGGTAATTTGGTTGGCCGGCACGCGACTGTCTGAGCAACCAATCCACAAATACTTGGGGCTTTGTTGCTGTGACAGGTGCGTGAAGAAACCGGGCTGCTCGCGCTCCATGCGCGCGGCCCATTCACGGTTGTTGTCGAAAAGGTGTTGAAGTTGGTTTGTCATGCCGCCATTGTCACCAAGGATGGAATTCCTCAACAAGTTTCGGCAAATAGTTCGCGACCAATCAGCATGCGACGAATCTCGCTGGTGCCAGCGCCGATTTCGTACAGCTTGGCATCACGCCACAAGCGACCCAAGGGGTATTCGTTGATGTAGCCGTTGCCACCAAAAATTTGCACGCCCTCGCCCGCCATCCAGGTGGCTTTTTCGGCGGTCCACAAAATGACCGACGCGCAGTCTTTGCGCACTTGGCGCACATGGTCGGTGCCCAGCATGTCGAGGTTCTTGGCCACGGTATAAGCGAACGAGCGCGCCGCTTGCAACACGGTGTACATGTCGGCGACCTTGCCTTGAATCAGCTGGAACTCACCAATGCTTTGGCCGAATTGTTTGCGGTCGTGGATGTAGGGAATCACGTTGTCCATCACCGATTGCATGATGCCCAAGGGGCCACCGGTGAGCACCGCACGCTCGTAGTCCAAGCCGCTCATCAACACCTTGGCGCCGTTGTTCAGGCCGCCCAAGATATTGGCTTCCGGCACCTCAACGTTTTGGAACACCAATTCGCCGGTGTGGCTGCCGCGCATGCCGAGCTTGTCGAGCTTTTGCGCGATGCTGAAGCCCTTCATGCCCTTCTCGATCAAGAACGCCGTGACACCACGCGCGCCCAACTCGGGCTCGGTTTTGGCGTACACCACCAAGGTGTCGGCGTCGGGGCCATTGGTGATCCACATCTTGCTGCCGTTGAGCACGTAGTAGCCACCCTTGTCTTCGGCCTTCAGCTTCATGCTGATGACGTCAGAGCCTGCACCGGGCTCGGACATAGCCAAAGCGCCCACGTGTTCACCGCTGATGAGTTTGGGCAAATATTTTTGGCGCTGGGCATCGGTGCCGTTGCGCTTGATTTGGTTCACACACAAGTTGCTGTGTGCGCCATACGACAAGCCCACGCTGGCCGAGGCGCGCGAAATTTCTTCCATCGCAATCATGTGCGCGAGGTAGCCCATGTTGGCGCCACCGTACTCTTCGCCCACGGTGATGCCGAGCACGCCAAGATCACCCATCTTGCGCCACAGGTCCATGGGGAATTGGTCGTCGTGGTCGATCTGGGCAGCGCGTGGCGCGATTTCGGCTTGCGCGAAATCACGCACGGCATCGCGCAAGGCGTCGATGTCTTCACCGAGTTGGAAGTTGAGGCCGGGTAAGTTGTTCATGGAGGTCTCCGTTAAATCAGCAGGTGTTGATCAGTAGGTTTTGTTCACGGTGGCGAGGGTTTGCTGCATCAGCGCGCAGGGCGATTCGCCACCGTTGTCGTCGAGGTGCACCACTTCCGCCGTGGTAATGATGAGGCGCTTGCCCGCACGCACCACATGGCCGCGCGCGCGCAATTCACCGCCTTGAAACGCTGCCAAGAAATTGATCTTGTATTCCACGGTGGTCACTTCTTGGCCTTCAGCGGCTTTGGTGAGGCCGGCGTAACCCGCGGCAATGTCGGCCAAGGCGCCCATGGCACCGCCGTGGTAACCGCCTTGTTGTTGGGTGACGCGCTCAGAGTAAGGCAGGGCAATTTCGACCTCACCCGGGGCCACTGACACGATGCGCGCGCCGAGGTGTTGCATCATGCCTTGGCGCACAAAGCTGGCTTCGATGCGGGCGTGCAACTCTGGATGTGCAGGCACTGGAGGCGTCATGCTTTGCTCCCTTTGGTGGTTTTGCTACCCGCCGCGTTCTGTTTGGCCAACAGGCTGCGGGCTTCTTTTTCGTGGGCTTTGACTTCGTCCAGGTTGGCTTGAATTTCGGCCATCTGCGCATCGAGTTCGCGCTTGTGCGTGTCCAGCACCACCAAGAACTTTTGCAACTGGGGGCCAGTGTCACGCGGGCTGTCGTACATGTCGATCAGGTCTTTGGCCTCGTTCAAGGACAAGCCCAAACGCTTGGCACGCAAGGTGAGCTTCAAACGCGTGCGATCGCGGTGGCTGTACACGCGGTTGCGTCCGCCTGGGCCTGAACGCTCGGGTTGCAATAGGCCCATGTCTTCGTAAAAACGGATCGCTCGGGTGGTGAGATCAAACTCACGCGCCAAGTCGCTGATGGAGTAGGTGGTGGCCATGATTTCCTTCTTTACGTTTACGTAAACGTCAATTATGACGGGAAATCAGCAAAAACCAAGTCAAAACCACGGAGGTAAGGGTTCATCCTTAAGAACACGCCGGCGCTCGGCGTAATCGGGCATCACGCTGTGCACCGTGTCCCAAAAGCGCGGACTGTGGTCCATGACGCGCAAATGGCTCAACTCGTGGGCCACCACGTAGTCGATCACCGCCAGCTTGTGGTGCACCAAGCGCCAGTTGAGCCGAATCGCGCCTTGGGCGCTGGCACTGCCCCAGCGCGTGGCCGCGCTGCTGAGCGACAAGCGTTGCCACTGCACCCCCAACTGAGGCGCAAAGTGGTGAAGCCGCTCGGTGAACAAGGCTTTGGCTTGGCGCATCAGCCAGGCTTGCACCGCATCGCGAATTTGCGCAGGCTCGGCGCTGAGCGGCAAACCGAGGCGCAAGGTATGCGGCGACGTGGGCGCACCTGGCACGTCCGTGTGCGCAGTGGCCGCCATGTCTGGTTCGCGGCTGGCAGGCGGCCAAGCGGGTTCGAACTGCGCGCTGTTTTTCTTGAGCGTGCTGGACGAATCCAGCACCACCTGCAACGATTCGCCCAAATACGGCACCACCACCCCATCGCGCCAAACGATGCGGGCGGCACCCAACTGTTGCTGACGCTCTTGCATTTCCACCAGCTTGCGCGCAATCCAATCGGCCTTTTCGTGCAACGCCGATTCCACCTCACCCAAGGTGACCCAGCGCGGCGCGCTGACCTCTAAGCCATCAGGCCCCACCGCCATGCCAATGGTGCGGCGCTTGCTGCGCCTGAACGCGTAGGCGACATCGATGGTGCCAAGTTGAATACGACGTGTGGCACGCGGGTGCACATGATGCGCTTTGGGCTGCGGAGTGGGTGCTCCCTCAAACATGTCGAGCACGAGTTGCAAGAAGCGGCTCATGCGCGAGGCCTTAGTCTTTGCCGACGTAGGCCTCGGGGTCGAGGCGGCGCATTTCGGTTTCGATCCACGCTTCGACTTCGCGCATCAGCTCATCGGCCTCGCGACCTTCGCTGGGGATGGGTTTGCCAATCGAAACATCCACCACGCCCGGGTACTTGATGAAGGCTTTGCGGGGCCAGCATTTGGCCGAGGTCACGGCCACGGGAATCACGGGTGCGCCGGTGGCAATGGCCAAGCGCGTGCCGCCGCTTTTGTAGCTGCCACGCTCGCCACGTGGAATGCGCGTGCCTTCTGGAAACATGATGACCCACACACCCTTGGCCAGCAGCGCCTTGCCTTGCTCCACCACCTTGGCAAACGCGCGGGCGCGTTGGCTGCGGTCGATGTGAATCATGTCCAAGCTGCCGATGGCCCAACCGAAGAACGGCACATACAGAAGCTCTTTTTTGAACACATAGGCCAAGGGATGCGGCATGATGGCCGGCATCAAAAATGTCTCGTAGGTGGACTGGTGCTTGACCAACAAAATGGCTGGACTGGTTTCGCCCACGGGCAAGTTGTCTTGCCCTTGAATCTCGTAGCGAATGCCCATGATGACGCGCGCAGCATCCACGCTGAGCGTCAACCACTTTTGTGCGATGACATACACCGTGCCACCCTTCGCACCCAACACACGGGCCAACACGATGAGCAGCGAATACGGAATCACCGTGACAAACATGAAGGCCATGTGCAAGACCGAACGCAACATCGCCATCATGATGCGGCTCCTGTTTTCAGGGATTGCGGCGAAGCCTCCGACTGGCCCAACAACCAGTCGGCAAAGGCCATTAAATCGGCGTGCACCACGGTGCCCGCGGGGTACTCTGGCGGCAAGGCTTGGCCCTTGAGCTTTTCACCCTTGCCCGTCAACACCAAATGGGTGGCGCAACCCACGGCCGCACCCGCTTGTAAATCGCGCAAGGTGTCGCCGACCGTGTGCACGCCTTTGAGGTCCATGCCGTAGCGCTCACCAATTTGCTCGTACAAACCCGGCAAGGGTTTGCGACAGCCGCAGGTTTCTTCGGGGCTGTGCGGGCAATAAAACACCGCATCCACACGGCCACCGGCAGCGGCCAACAACTTGTGCATCTTGGTGTGCATGGCGTTGAGCGCCGCCACGTCAAACAAGCCACGGCCCAAACCCGATTGGTTGGAGGCCACCACCACATGCCAGCCCGCATGGTTCAAACGCGCGATCGCTTCAAGCGCACCAGGCAGAGGAATCCACTCGTCCGCGGACTTGACGTATTCGTCGCTGTCTTGGTTGATGGTGCCGTCGCGGTCGAGGATGACGAGTTTGGTTTGCATGGGGGTCGGCTTAAGAAGCGAGGCAGGACAAATCGGCCACGCGGTTCATGGCCAAGTGCAAGCACTTGAGCAGGCCTTGGCGGTTGAGACGCAAGTCCATCTCTTCGGCGTTGACCATCACATCATCAAAGTAGGCATCCACAGGGGAACGCAAGGCGGCCAGGGTTTGCAAAGACGCGGTGTAGTCACCGGCGTTGAATTGCGCCTCGGACTCGGGCAGCAACTTTTGCATCACGGCGTAGAGCGCTTGCTCAGCATCTTCTTTGAACAACGCGGTGTTGACGTGCGCATCCACGTCACCGGCTTTCTTGAGCACATTGCCAATGCGTTTGTTGGCGGCCGCCAGGGCAGCGGCTTCGGGCAAAGCGGCAAAAGCACGCACGGCTTCCAAACGCTTGCTGACATCGGCCAAGCGTTGTGGGTGCAGCGCCAGCACGGCTTCGACTTCTTGGGCGCTGAACCCTTGCTCACGCAAACCACCGGCCAAGCGGTCATAGATGAACGAGGTCAAGGCGGCAGCGGGGTCGGTGATCTTGTCGCCAAACGCGGGGATGGCTTGCGCAATCAACGCGTCCAAGGCGAGGTCTAAATGGGCTTCGCGCAGCATGCGCACCACGCCCAAGGCATGGCGGCGCAAGGCGAAGGGGTCTTTGTCGCCCGTGGGCAAATTGCCAATGCCAAACATGCCCACCAAGGTTTCCAGTTTGTCGGCCAAGGCCACCACCACACCCACGGTGTTGCGCGGCAACTCGTCACCCGCAAAGCGGGGTTTGTAGTGGTCTTCAATGGCTTCGGCCACGTCGCTGCTCAAGCCGTCGTGGCGCGCGTAGTAGCCGCCCATGATGCCTTGCAACTCGGGGAACTCGCCCACCATGTCGGTCAGCAAATCGGTTTTGGCCAACTGGGCGGCGGTGTCGACGGCTTGCACAAAGACAGCGTCTTTGGCTTGCGGCAACAACGCAGCAATGCCTTTGGCAATGGCGCGCACGCGGTCGGTGCGCTCACCTTGGGTGCCCAACTTGTTGTGATACACCACCTTGGTCAAACCGTCCACGCGCGAGGCGAGTGTCTTTTTGCGGTCTTGGTCAAAGAAGAATTTGGCATCGGCCAAACGTGGGCGCACCACACGCTCGTTGCCGCCCACCACGGCGGATGCATCGTCGGGCGTGATGTTGCTGACCACCAAAAACTGGTGCGTCAGCTTGCCGGCCGCGTCGAGCAAGGGGAAGTATTTTTGGTTCGCCTTCATCGTGAGGATGAGGCACTCTTGCGGCACGTCGAGGAATTGCTTTTCGAACTCGCACACCAACACATTGGGGCGTTCGACCAAGGCGGTCACTTCGTCTAACAGCGCGGCGTCTTGGATAGCCTTCACACCGCCGCCGACCTTGGCTGCTGCGGCTTCGAGTTGACGCACGATTTCTGCGCGACGCGCTGTAAAGCTGGCAATCACCGCGCCGTCTTTGGCGAGTGTGTCGGCATATACATCGGCGTTGGCCAACACCACGGGGGACACCTTGGCTTCAAAGCGATGGCCTTGCGTGCTGTTGCCCGCCGTCAAGCCCAAGGCCTTGACCGGCACCACGCTGTTGCCATGCAAAGCCACCAAGCTGTGCGCGGGGCGCACAAAGTTGACGCTGCTCCAGCCAGGCAACTCGCAATCGGTTTCGAGCTGGTAGCTCATCACTTTGGGGATGGGCAATTTGGCAAGGGCGTCGTCCAACGCTTTTTGCAGCCCCACGGTCAAGCTTGCGCCTTTGGCCACGCTGTCGTAGAACAAGGCTTCGGCCTTGCCGTCAGGGGCGCGTTTGAGTTGTGCCACCACTTCGGGGCCTGCGCCCAAGGCTTGCAATTTTTTCAACAACGCGGGGGTGGCGTTGCCACTGGCGTCCAAGCCCACGCTGACAGGCATGAGTTTTTGT
>JBPCSU010000097.1:0-6979 GCA_051006815.1 Limnohabitans sp. | reverse complement strand
TGTTCTTTGCTGAGCGCCAGAACGTCACTTTGTATGAAGGGGTGGCCGAAGCGCTTGCCAAACTCGCGGCACGCTATCCGTTGGTCAGTGTGTCCAATGGCAATGCGGATGTGTTTCAGACTTCAGCTGCGCCTTATTTCACTGCGGCTGTGAGTGCGCGCATGTTGGGTGTGGCGAAGCCTGATGTGCGAATTTTTCATGCGGCTGCCGCGCAATTGCAGTTACCTGCGGAGGCGGTGCTGCACGTGGGGGACGATGCCTCGACAGATGCCCTTGGCGCCCTCAACGCGGGGATGCAAACCGTGTGGGTCAACACGCAAGCCCATGCGTGGCCCCATGCCTCAGCCCAACCGTTGACGGTCGGCCACTTGGCTGAGTTGTGCGACCACGTGTTGACCTGAGCGAACCGCTCCCTCCAGCGTGGAAGGGTAAGGGCCTCGGATGTAATCGCCGCAGGCCCACAGCCCATCAGCCACCACCGACTCCGGGCGATCCACCCATGGCGTACAAGCCAGCGTCGCCCGTTTTTCCACCACGGTTTGCACCACTTGGACGTTCGTCAGCGTCAGTTGTTCGCAAACTTGGGCATGCACCCCTTCGGTCAGTTCATCACGTTCGGTGCTGCAGGCGCTGACAACAGCAGCCAACAGACCGTGTTGTTGGGCCAATGCACCCCGGTCAAACACAAATTGGGCGGGTGCTTGTGTGTCGCTGCGCAACGCGACCATCGGTCGTGGCAACCCCGTGAATCCAGCCTCGGTGCAATGCAAATAAACGGTGGCAATGGCGGTGTGGGGCAGTTCGGCGCATTGATACGCCCAGCGCGGGGCGATGTCGGCACTCAAGCGCGCCGCCTCCCATGCGGGACAAGCCAACAGCACCGCGTGTGTCGGGCTGCGGGCTGCTTGGTGTTGAAGTTCGTTCACATCACTGGGGCTGATGCGCTTCCCCAGATGCATCTCGACTCCTTGTGCGCGAAGCCATTGCAGACTCGCATCTGGCAGCAGAGCGCCTAAGTCAACGCGTGGCAAAAGCAAGTCAGCGCTGCCTGCGCCACCCCACAACGCATCGTGCAACACTCGCAGAAACACCACGGCGCTGGCTTCAGCCATGGGGGTATTGAGTGCGGACACACACAGCGGTTCAATCAGTTGTTGCGTCACGCGGGGGCTCACCCGTGTGTGCGTGCACAGCTGTGTCACGGTCCATGTGGCGTCGCAGTCGAACTTGGCGCGTTGCCATAGCCATGCAGCTTGAAACAGGTTGGCTTTGTCGCTGCTCTCCCAGCCTTGCGCACGCGCCACCCCCGCGAGGTAGTTGAAGGGCATGGGCCAATTGGGCAAGTTCAACCCCGTGCCATCGGCAAAGCGCAAGTCGAGGGGCAGGCGTTGCAGCAGGGCGTCGGGGTTCAAGCCCACGGTGCGCATCAAAGCCAAGGTGTCTTTGTAGGCGCCAATCAGAATGTGCTGGCCGTTGTCGAGTGGCTGATCTGCAAAGGTTTGGGGCAAGGCACGTGCGCGGCCACCGGCGATCTGAGCTGCTTCAAACAAGCGCACGTGCCATCCGGCTTGGGTGGCGGCCACGGCAGCGGCCAAACCAGCCCAGCCTGCGCCTACAACAGTCAGTTGCTTCACGATCGATCAGGTGTTTGTTAGAAGCGTCCGAGGGCTTGCATTTTCCAAGCGAGCCAAAGTTTGCGCAGTGGCGTGAGCGCGACGCGCTGGCTCAGCACGGGAAACTTCTGAGCTTGAATTTCGCGCAGCAAGGTGCGGTAAATGCTGGCCATCATGAGCCCTGGTTTTTGGGTGGTCCAGTCGGCAGGGGGTAGCAGCGCCAACGCTTCGTCGTACAGCGCGTGAGCGCGTGCGGCTTGGAACTGCATCAAGGCTTGAAAGCGATCAGAGTCAACGCGGTTCAACACCTCGTGGGCTTTCACATCAAATTGTTGGAGTTCGCTGACGGGTAGGTAGATGCGACCGCGCAAGGCGTCTTCCCCCACGTCGCGAATGATGTTGGTCAGCTGAAACGCTTGTCCCAGTTTGTGGGCATACGCGGTGGTGGCTGGATCGGTTTGACCAAAAATTTTGGCAGACACTTCGCCCACCACTCCCGCCACCAAATGGCAGTAGCGCGTGAGGTTGGGGTAGTCCAAATAGCGGGTTTGGGTCAGGTCCATTTCGCAACCTTCAATCACCGATTGCAAGGCCGCTTGTTCAAGCCCAAAGGGGGCGACCAGCGGCATCAGGGCTTGCGTGACAGGGTGGCTGGGTTGACCGGCAAATGCTTGGCGTACCTCGTTGTGCCACCAGGCCAGTTTGCTGGCGGCAACGCCAGGGTCGCTGACCTCATCGACCACATCATCGATCTCTCGGCAGAACGCATAAAACGCAGTGATGGCGGCACGCCGCTGTGGCGGCAAAAACAGAAAGGCGTAGTAAAAACTGCTGCCCGATGCAGAGGCTTTTTGCTGAACGTAGTCTTGAGGTGTCATGTCGGTGGGATTATCCGACACCCTACGTGCCTCACATGCGCAAGCAGCGCCAAGCGATGCGCAGCATGTCGCTTCGTGTCAAGGTGGGGCGCACGAGTTGGGTGTGGTCGGCTGTTTCTGTTCGTGCATCTAGTTTGTCCAAGATGCACAAGCCTCCTTGCACCACCGCGCGCAACTCCCAGCCGGCCCGTCCTTTGACGCGTCGTGCCAGGGGGGCACCTTGCAACATGAGGGTGCGAGCAAAACGCAGCTCGTCGGCCAAGGTGCTGTCTTGGGGCAAATAGTCGCGGCCGCGTTGCAGGTCTTCTGCGCGGTCTTGCCACAAGTTGATGAGTTGCAATGCGCTGCAAATGGCATCGCTTTGCATCAACGAGGCGTCATCCGTCACGCCATACAAATGCAGCATCAAGCGTCCGACGGGGTTGGCCGAGCGGCGGCAGTAGGCCAGCAGTTCAGCGCGGTTTTTATAACCCTGGCCGACGCTGGTGTAGACCACGTCTTGCTCAAACGCATCGAGCAAATCAAACAAAGGCTGGGTTGGCAGTGTGCTGTGCGCCATCGCTTGCTGTAGCGGGTTGAACACATGGGGCCAGCGTGAACTGAGGGCACCCTGAGGCGTCACGCAGGCTTCTAGATCGGTGCGGTACTGGGCCAGATCGTCCAAGCGGTGGTGGGCAGGGGCAGCGCCTTCGTCGGCCAAATCATCGGCCGTGCGTGCGAAGTGGTAAATGGCTTGCACGCTGGGGCGCAAGTGGGCCGGGCACAGCCAAGAGGCTACCGGAAAGTTTTCGTAATGCGTGACGTTCGGCATAGAGCCATGCATTGTCGTTTCCTTCTGTGAACCGGGGGTAAATCAACATCGGGTACATTAATAACCAATTGGTCATTAATATTTTGGAACTCTATGTTGAGCCCTGTCACGCCCTCAGTTCGTTTGTTTTTGGCACTGGTCGGTGCCGCCCTGTTGGTGGGCTGCAGCAAGGCCCCGCCTCAAGAAGTGCCTGTGCGGGCGGTCAAGGTGGTCACAGTCGGGGAGTCCGCCACGTCTTTTGACTTGGAGTTTTCAGGCGAGGTGCGTGCGCGGGTGGAATCCATTTTGGGGTTTCGCGTGGGGGGCAAATTGATCAACCGCCCGGCCGAGTTGGGGCAGCGCGTCAAAGCGGGTCAGTTGCTGGCGCAGATTGATCCACAGGATTACCGTGTCACGGCCGAGGCTGCTGCCGCGCAATTGATTGCAGCACAGAGCAACCGAGATTTAGCGGCGGCCGATTTGAAGCGTTACCAAGGTCTGTTTGAGCAAGGTTTCATCAGCGCGGCAGAGCTGGAACGCCGAGAAACCAATTTCAAAGCAGCACAAGCGCAATGGCGCCAAGCGCAAGCGCAAAACACGGTGCAGGGCAACCAATCCAATTACACGCAGTTGCTGGCCGATGGTGCGGGGGTGATCACCGCCATTGACGCGTCCGCGGGCCAAGTGGTGGCGGCAGGCCAGCCTGTGGTGCGTTTGGCCTTGGATGGCCCGCGTGACATTGTGTTTTCGGTGCCCGAAGACAAGCTGTCTGCCCTGAAGCCAGGGGTGACGGTGGATGTGCGTTTGTGGCAAGACGGCAAAACACTCGAAGCCAAAGTGCGCGATGTGTCCGCCAGCGCAGACGCTGTGACGCGCACCTTTGTTGTCAAAGCCGCTTTACCCAAAGACGCAGACCCGGTGTTGGGAACGACGGTGACCGTGAGCTTGCGTGCAACGCAGGCTGGCGTGAAGCCACGCATCAAACTGCCAACCAGTGCCTTGCGCACAGACGCTGGGGCCACCTCGGTGTGGGTGTTGGACAGCGCCACCATGACTGTCAAAGCACAAGCCATTCAAGTCACAACGGCCGATGGCAACGATGCTGTGGTGGATACCGGTTTGCAAAACGGCGACCAAGTGGTGGTCTCTGGGGTGCATGTGCTGACGGCGGGTCAGAAAGTGTCAATTTACGGCGCAGCCAAGTGAGGTGAACATGGAAAAGTTCAACCTCTCCAAATGGGCGCTCGACCATGCGGCGCTGACGCGCTACTTGATGGTGGTGTTGATGGTGCTGGGCATTGCGTCCTACTTTCAACTGGGGCAAGACGAAGACCCGCCGTTCACCTTCCGTGCCATGGTGGTGCGCACCTATTGGCCCGGTGCGACGGCGCAGCAAGTGGCAGAACAGGTCACCGACAAGTTGGAGCGCACGCTGCAAGAGGTGCCTTTTGCTGACAAGATTCGCAGCTACTCCAAGCCGGGTGAGTCGCAAATCATTTTTCAAATCAAAGACTCTTCCAAGCCGGGTGATGTGCCCAACGTGTGGTACTCGGTGCGCAAGAAGATTGGCGACATCCGTTACACCTTGCCGCAAGGCGTGCAAGGTCCGTTTTTTAACGATGAATTTGGCGATGTCTTTGGCGTGATCTACGCCTTGGATGCCCCAGGCTTCACGCCGGCCGAAGTGAAGAAGTTTGCCGACGATGTGCGCCAACAGCTGTTGCGTGTGCACGATGTGGCCAAGGTCGAACTGTTTGGTGTGCAAGACGAAAAGATCTTCATTGAAATTCCACAAAAACGCTTGGTGCAACTCGGCTTAGATTTGAATGCCGTGCTGGCGCAGTTGGGACAAGAAAACGCGGTGGAGAACGCCGGCACGGTGCAATCCCCCCTGGATGTGTTGCAAGTGCGTATTGAAGGACAGTTTGAAACCGAAGCTCAGCTGCGTGCTATGCCGATTCGTGGCAGCTCGGGGCAACAAGTGAAGTTGGGGGATATCGCGGTTGTCAAGCGTGGCTTTGTCGATCCTGCGACTGTGAAGGTGCATCACCAAGGTCAACCGGTGATTGCGCTGGGGGTGTCCATGGCCAAGGGTGGCGACATCATGGCCTTGGGCAAGGCGCTGCAGGGCGCAACGGCACGTATTGAAAAAACCTTGCCCGTCGGCGTGACCTTGGTGCAGGTGCAAGACCAGCCGAAAGCCGTGTCCAAATCAGTCGGCGAGTTTGTGCGCGTGCTGATCGAGGCGGTACTGATTGTGTTGTTGGTTAGCTTTGTTTCTTTGGGGCTGCACAAAGGCGGACGCTACGGCTGGTATGTGGACATGCGCCCCGGCTTGGTGGTGGCCATCACCATTCCGTTGGTGTTGGCGATGACCTTTTTGGCCATGAACTATTGGGGCATTGGGCTACACAAAATCTCACTCGGCTCACTCATCATTGCGTTGGGGTTGTTGGTGGACGACGCCATCATTGCGGTGGAAATGATGGTGCGCAAAATGGAAGAGGGCTACGACCGTGTGCGCGCTGCCACCTTCGCCTACGAAGTCACAGCAATGCCCATGTTGACGGGCACCCTTATTACTGCTGCAGGTTTCTTGCCAATTGGCATGGCCAAGTCCACCGTGGGTGAGTACACCTATGCCATCTTCGCGGTCACTGTGATTGCGCTGGTGTTGAGCTGGTGGGTGTCGGTCTACTTTGTGCCGTACCTGGGCACCTTGTTGTTACAAGTCAAACCGCATGATGAACATGGCGGTGCGCACGAGTTGTTTGACAGTCCGTTTTACCGCCACTTCCGCGCGGCTGTGACCTGGTGTGTGGAATACCGCTGGAAAGCGATTGGCATCACCTTGCTGTTGTTTGTGCTGGGCATTGTGGGCATGGGACGTGTGCAACAGCAGTTCTTCCCCGATTCCAGCCGGCCCGAAATATTGGTGGACTTGTGGTTCCCCGAAGGTACCTCGTTCAAAGCGAATGAAGCGGTGACACAAGCTGTTGAGCAGCGTTTGCTCAAAGAGTCAGGCGTGCAGACTGTCAGTACGTGGATTGGCTCGGGTGTGCCGCGTTTTTACTTGCCGTTGGACCAAGTGTTTCCGCAGACCAATGTGTCGCAGTTGATCGTGGTGCCGGAAGATTTGGCGCGTCGTGAATCCTTGCGCTTGGCATTGCCCGCCATGCTGGCGCAAGAGTTTCCCGAGGCGCGTGCGCGCGTGAAACTGCTGCCCAATGGCCCGCCCGTGCCGTATCCGGTGCAGTTCCGCGTGGTGGGGCCAGACCCCAAGGCGTTGCGTTTGCGGGCCGATGAAGTCAAGGCCGCCATGCGTACCAACCCCGCCACACGTGGGGTGAATGACACCTGGAACGAAAACGTCAAGGTCATCAGCTTGGACATCGACCAAGCCAAGGCGCGTACCTTGGGGGTCACCAGCCAGTCCATCGCGCAGGCCGTGCGTACCTTGTTGGTGGGCTCCACGGTCGAGCAGTTCCGTGAAGACAACAAGCTGATTGACATCGTGCTGCGCCAACCGGTGGAAGAGCGTGATGCGATCACCGATTTGACCAACGCCTACATCCCTACCAGTTCGGGCCGCATGATTCCGTTGACCCAAATCGCCAAGCCCAAATTCACCTGGGAACCAGGCGTGATGTGGCGTGAAGGGCGCGAGTACGCCATCACGGTGCAGTGCGACATCATCG
>JBPCSU010000096.1:0-2656 GCA_051006815.1 Limnohabitans sp. | reverse complement strand
AAGTGGCGGGCATTGAACACGCAGAGCACACGCTTTACCAAGACCGTCGCACCATTCTGACCCCGCTGCCCAAAACCGGCATCCACCGCTTGCAAGCCGCACACGATGTGTGGACGGCGATTGGCAGCCACGTCAGCACCATGACGCCCGAAGCCCATGACGCCACCTTTGCCGCCGTCAGCCACTTGCCACATCTGTTGGCATTTGCAGCGGTGAACGCGCTGACCACTCAGCCACAAGGCGCTGCCTTTTTGGAAATGGCCGGTCCGGGCTTCAGAGATTTCTCTCGCATCGCGGGCAGCGATGCCGCTGTGTGGCGCGACATCTTGAGCGCCAACAAAACTGAAGTGCTCAATCAAGTGGCGCACTTTCGCGCAGCGCTCGATCAATTTGAAAACGCCTTGAAGCAAGGCGACGCCACTGCCTTGCAACACTTGATTCAACAAGCCAGCGATGTGCGCTCGGCTTGGACGCTGCAAGCCGGAAACGCTTGCAACAAAGCCTCTGAAGACTGACCCATGTTCGCCACCGCTTTTCTCGACCTCCCCGCGCTGCAAGGTGCCTCCGGCACCGTCACCCTGCCTGGCTCCAAAAGCATTTCCAACCGCGTGTTGCTGCTCTCCGCACTGTGCCAAGGCACGACTGTGGTGCATGACCTGCTGGACTCCGATGACACCCGCGTGATGCTGGCTGCACTGCGCCAGTTGGGTTGTGGCGTAGACGTGCAAGGCACCACAGTCACCATCACCGGATTGGGTGGCCAGCTCAAACACCACGACGCGATTGAATTTTTCATGGGCAACGCCGGCACGGCCATGCGCCCGCTGACCGCAGCACTCGCAGTGTTGGGCGGTGACTTCACCCTCAATGGTGTGCCGCGCATGCACGAACGCCCGATTGGCGATTTGGTGGATGCCCTGCGTTTGCTGGGCTGCCACATTGATTATTTGGGCAACGACGGTTTTCCCCCCTTGCGCATTGGCCAACCCACTTTGAAACTCGACGCACCGATTCAAGTGCGCGGCGATGTGTCGAGCCAGTTCCTCACCGCCTTGTTGATGGCTTTGCCTTTGGCCGCACACACACAAGACATCGTGATCGAAGTGGTGGGTGAGCTCATCAGCAAGCCCTACATCGACATCACGCTCAACCTGTTGGCACGCTACGGCATTGCGGTCAAGCGCGATGGCTGGCAACGTTTCACCATCCCGCAGGGCTGCCACTACCAATCTCCTGGCACGATTCACGTGGAAGCCGATGCGTCATCGGCCAGCTACTTCATCGCCTTAGGCGCCATCGCCCAAGGCGAAGGCATTCGCATTCAAGGTGTGGGCGCAGATTCGATCCAAGGCGACATCCGCTTCATGGAGGCTGCCGCACAGATGGGCGCCCAAATCACCAGCGGTCCCAACTGGCTCGAGATTCGACGCGGCGCATGGCCGCTCAAAGGCATTGAGCTGGACTGCAACCACATTCCCGACGCCGCGATGACCTTGGCGGTCATGGCGCTGTACGCCGACAGCCCCACCACGCTGCGCAACATTGCCAGCTGGCGCGTCAAAGAAACCGACCGCATCGTGGCCATCGCCACCGAGTGCCGCAAGCTGGGTGCGACGGTAGAAGAAGGCCCCGACTGGATCACGGTGCACCCTTTGCCAAAAGGCCAATGGAAACCCGCCAGCATCCACACCTACGACGACCACCGTGTGGCCATGTGCTTCTCGCTCGCGGCCTTCAATGCCGACCGCATTCCCGTGCGCATTGAAGACCCCAAATGCGTGGCCAAAACCTTCCCCGATTACTTCGAAGCTTTGTTTTCGGTGGCGCACGCCCAGGCTCAAGACATCCCCGTCATTTGCATCGACGGTCCCACCGCGTCGGGCAAAGGCACCTTGGCCAGCCGTGTGGCAAACGCCTTGGGCTACCACTACCTCGATTCGGGGGCGCTCTACCGCGTCACCGCCTACGCGGCCTTGCAGGCCGGCCTCGCGTTAGAAACCGCAGACGAAGCCCGCATTGCCGAGCTGGCCCGCACCCTGCCCGTGCGCTTTGAAGGCGAGACCGTGTGGTTGGGCCACGAGAACGTGAGCGACGCCATCCGCACCGAACAAGCCGGCATGAATGCTTCTAAAGTATCCGTTTTTCCTGCTGTGCGTACCGCTTTGGTCGATTTGCAACACAGCTTCCAGCGCCTGCCAGGCCTGTTGGCCGATGGCCGCGACATGGGCACGGTGATCTTTCCCCATGCGCCTTTGAAGGTGTTTTTGACCGCCAGCGCCGCACAACGCGCCGAACGTCGTCATAAACAGTTGATTTCAAAGGGTATTTCGACTACACTCGACAGTCTTCGCGCCGATTTAGAGGCCCGCGACGCACGCGATTCATCGCGCAGCGTGGCGCCCTTGAAACCGGCACAAGATGCGGTGTCACTCGACAACTCCTCGCTCTCCATCGAAGCTTCGGTGGATCAGGTGTTGACCTGGTGGCAAAGCAAGCAGCCTTTCTAAACCTTTAGAAGCGCTGCGCCCCTGGCCCGTTTGGCTCCTCTCGCGCTGCATTGGCGCACTGGCCCAACGGATCTAAAACTTAACCCGTGGCTCACGCCACAAAACCACCGCTTATCGCAGGCCCATGTGGCGCAGCAATGGTGCTGCCC
>JBPCSU010000095.1:0-26824 GCA_051006815.1 Limnohabitans sp. | reverse complement strand
ATGGGCACGATTGTCGCCCATCATGCCAGTGGCGCTTCATCTAAACTCCTGCCCCATGATGAATCCCTCTCTCGCGATGACGTTGACACTGGCTGGCGTGCTCGTCGCCAACTTGCTCACCAAACTTTGGCTCAACAGCCGTCAGGTGCGTCATGTGGCGCACCATCGCGCACAAGTCCCTGCGGCATTTGTCAACACCATTGGATTGGATGCGCATCAAAAAGCCGCCGATTACACCTTGGCCAAAGCACGCGTGAGTCTGGTGGACTTGGCGCTGGACGCCCTCACCCTCATCGGCTGGACCTTGCTGGGCGGTTTGGATGCCCTCAACCAACTCACGCTCATGTGGCTGGGCGAAGGCATGGGCCAGCAAATGGCCTTGGTCGTGGGCTTCAGCTTGATCGGTGGGTTGATCAGCCTCCCGCTGTCGCTCTACCAAACCTTTGGCGTTGAACAACGCTTTGGTTTCAACCACACCACGCCCACCCTGTGGCTGAGTGACTTGCTCAAAGGCTTGCTGGTGGGCATGGTGTTGGGATTGCCCATTCTTTGGCTTGTGTTGTGGCTCATGCAAGCAGGTGGACCCTTGTGGTGGTTCTACACCTGGGCGGCCTTGGTGGTCTACCAGTTGTTTGTGATGTGGATTGCCCCCAACGTCATCATGCCCCTGTTCAACAAGTTCACCCCGCTTGAGGACACCACACTGAAAGCCCGCGTGACCGCCCTGATGCAGCGTGCGGGGTTCACCGCCAAAGGTTTTTTTGTGATGGACGGCAGTCGACGGTCAGCCCACTCCAATGCGTTCTTCACCGGTTTTGGGGCTGCCAAGCGCGTGGTATTTTTTGACACGCTGCTGGCACAACTCAACGGCGATGAAATGGAAGCCGTGCTCGCCCACGAATTGGGCCACTTCAAACATCGCCATATTTTGAAAATGATGGCCACCAGCTTTGCCACCAGCCTCGCAGGATTGGCTTTGCTCGGCTGGGTGGCGCAACAAGTTTGGTTCTACACCGGCTTGGGCGTGATGCCCAACTTAGACGACAACAACAGCGCCTTGGCCTTGCTGCTGTTCATGTTGGTGTTGCCCTTGTTCACGTTTTTTGTGTCCCCTTTGTCGGCCCATCGCTCGCGTCAATTTGAGTTTGAAGCCGATGCCTACGCCGTGGCCCACAGCGATGGCAAGGCCTTGGCCAGCGCACTGCTCAAGTTGTACCAAGACAATGCCAGCACCCTCACGCCAGACGCTTGGTATGTGGCGTTTTATTACTCGCACCCGCCTGCGTCGCAACGCTTGGCACGAATGGCCGCATGAAGCAAACCGGTTTGGTGGTGGCCAGCCACGGACGACACTGCGTGGTGGAAACACCCGATGGGGAACGCCGCATCTGCCACCCACGCGGTAAGAAAAGCCAAGTCGTGGTCGGCGACCGTGTGCAATGGCTCGCCAGCAGCGATGAAGGCACGATTGAAAAAGTAGAACCCCGTCACAACCTGTTTTACCGACAAGACGAAATTCGCACCAAATCTTTCGCGGCCAATTTAGACCAAGTGCTGATCTTGCTTGCAGCAGAGCCCGAGTTCTCTGAGATGCAATTGACGCGCGCCTTGATTGCCGCCGAAGCCGAGCACATCACCCCGCTCATTGCGCTCAACAAAAGTGACCTCGCCGAGCCCTTCGCGCGCGCTTTGGGCCGCCTGGCTCCGTACCTGAAGATGGGATACACCGTGTTGCAAGGGGCGTTCAAAACGGGGGACTTGGCCGATCTGCCCGAACGGTTGAAACACAAAACCACCTTGGTCTTGGGCCCTTCGGGCACGGGCAAAAGCACGCTCATCAATGCTTTGGTGCCCCATGCGAATGTGGCCACGGCAGAGATTTCACAAGCCCTGAATTCAGGCAAGCACACCACCACGTCGACCACCTGGCACTGGGTGGATGCAGAGCGCAAAACCGGATTGATCGACTCGCCGGGATTCCAAGAGTTTGGCGTGCACCACATCGATGCCATGCAATTGGCGGCCTACATGCCAGATTTCAAACCACATGTGGCGGACTGCAAGTTTTACAACTGCACGCATTTGCACGAACCCTCATGCGGCGTACAAGCCGCCGTAGCCGCTGGCGATATCAGCCCCTCGCGTTACAAGTTGTACGGCATGTTGTTTGCCGAGTTGACGCAGCCAGTCAACTACTGAGGCTGTCGCGGTCAGAGCCCAGAAATTAGCCTAGCAAGCGGGCCAAGGTCAGCAGGGCCAACAGCACCATCCACAGCACCACACTGCGCCAAACCAAGCCCACCACACTGGCCATGTGTGACATGTCGGCCGCACGGCCAGGGGTGCTTTCGCTGTCGTGTGCCTCTTGCTCTTCTGATACAGCATGCAGGGCTTCACCGCCCAAACGCACATTCAAGGCACCGGCTGTGGCCGACAACACCACGCCATCGTTGTCATCTGGAAAACGTTGCGCATGGTTGCGCCAACAGTCGATGGCTTCTTCAAAGTTCCCCATCACCGCAAAGGCCACGGCCGTGAGGCGTGCAGGAAACCAATCCACACGGTGCCACGCTTGGCGTGCGGCCTGTTGCAAGGTGTCACTCACCCATCCTTTTTGGGTTTTGGTCGATGCACGCCATGCACGCGAAACCATCTCGCTCATGCGGTAAATCACCGCACCTGCAGGGCCCAAACCCAACGCCGCCAGAATCGAAAACCAAGTCAGCACACCAAACACGTGGCGGTGCGCGGACAACACCGAGTGTTCGATCACATGACGCAGCAACTCACTGCGTGGCAAGCTACCAACCTCCACATGCTGCCATTCGGCCAACAGCTCGCGCGCCAGACGCTCATCGCCCACATCCAACGCATCACGGATGTCCGTGAAGTGGTGACTGAATTGGCGAAAGCCCAAGGTGGCGTAGAGCACTGCAATGCTCCAAATCATGGCCACAGGCCAACCCAGTAGGGTGATCAACAACCAATGCACCACCGTGGCCAACACAGCGGGCAACCCGACAGCCAGAGACCATGTAGTCCATGCCAAACGTGGATGCCCTGCATCCAAGGTCTGACTGATCCACAACACCCATGCACGCACGCTGCGGTGCACCCAATTGCCCCGCACCAAAGGCCGAGCTTGTTCAATCAACAACGCGAAGAGCAGGGATAAGAAACTCATGGGGTGATGATAGCGGCCTGCTTGTCAAAATTGACACCATCAGGCGCGCAAGAAGCGGTAAAAATTGCGCAACATACCTGCGGTTGCCCCCCAAACGAACCGCAGGTGTTCGCCATCTTGGTACGGCATGGACAGCCACTCGCGCACCACGCCTTCGTGCGCATAGCGGTGCCATCGGTGGTGTGCCGGGTTCATCAAAAAAGCCAAGGGCACCTCAAACGCATCGGCCACTTCGTGGGTGTTGAGTTGCAAGGTCATGGTCGGCTCAATCAATGCAACCACGGGGGTGACATAAAAAGCGGAGCCTGTGACGTATTCGGGCAATGTTCCCAGCACCTGCACATGCTGGGCCTCTAGCCCCACCTCTTCATGCGCCTCACGCAAGGCGGTGGCCGTCGCATCTGCATCCTCTTCGTCACACTTGCCGCCCGCAAAGGCAATTTGTCCCGCATGGGTGGACATGTGTGAGGGGCGCTGGGTCAGCAGCACGGTGGGCTCATCGCGTTTCACAATGCCCACAAGCACCGCTGCTTGGGCAGGCGCTCGGTCTAAGAACTTGCGCTCCCGCATCAACTCAGGCTGCCAGACGGGTGGTTGCGCAAACCGCGCCTGTAACGCGGCTGGCGTCAGATGCTGGGCAGGCACCGCCTCCAAATGGGCATCCACTTGGAACACGGGCACTTGTTGCGGGTCAAAAATAAGGGGCTTGGACATGAAAAAAGCCACCGCAAGCTTTCACTTGGGTGGCTTCGTAAGCGGGCAAGGACCGGCTTATTGAGCGGCTGCTGCGGCTTTGGAAGCGGCGGCCGACTTGGTGACCAATTTTTCTTTGATACGGGCCGATTTGCCGCTGCGGTCACGCAAGTAGTACAACTTGGCACGACGCACATCACCACGACGCTTGACTTCGATGCTAGCGATCAATGGGCTGTAAGTTTGGAACGTACGCTCCACGCCTTCGCCGCTAGAGATCTTGCGCACGGTGAAGCCACTGTTGAGGCCACGGTTACGCTTGGCAATCACCACGCCTTCGTAGGCCTGCACACGCTTGCGTGTACCTTCAACCACGTTGACGCTCACGATGACGGTGTCGCCAGGTGCGAATTCAGGAATTGATTTGCCGAGGCGGGCGATTTCTTCTGCCTCGAGAGTTTGGATCAGGTTCATGTTTTCCTCTAAAGATCTTGATCGCGCTACACAAAAGGCTTCTTGCAACAAAGGCGCGAAGCGGCCGACCAGAGGATCGAAAAGCCCACCATTATAGCGAACTTTGCGCCTTTAAGACAGCCTCGTCCTGCGCGGTCAGTTTGGCGGCGGCACGGGCCGCGGCAATCAGCTCAGGGCGCAGACGCGCGGTCAGCAGCAAACGCTGGTCGCGGCGCCAGCGCTCAATCTGGGCATGGTGGCCAGACAACAACGCGGACGGCACGCCCTGCCCCTCCCACTGCTCCGGGCGGGTGTAATGCGGGCAATCCAGCAAACCATCCAATGCGGGGTTGAAGCTGTCCAGCTGGTGGCTGCCTTCGTCGTTGAGCACGCCTGGTTGCAAACGAGCCACAGCGTCCAACAAAGCCATGGCCGCTAACTCACCGCCTGACAGCACAAAGTCTCCCAAACTGATTTGCAGGTCGACATGGGTGTCAATGAATCGCTGATCAATGCCTTCATAGCGCCCACACAGCAACACTGCGCCTTCGCTGTCAGACCAGCGCTGTACCGCAGCATGGCGCAAGGGGGCCCCAATCGGCGAAAACAACACCAAGGGGGCAACGTCACGGGCTTGACCGCGATCGGCACGAATGGCGGTTAAACAAGCGGTCAAGGGCTCGGCCAGCATGACCATGCCAGGACCTCCGCCAAAGGGACGGTCGTCCACACGGCGGTAATTGCCCTCGGCGTAATCGCGCGGGTTCCACAACCGCACCGTGACTTGGCCGGACTCATACGCACGGCGTGTCACGCCGCTTTTGAGGAAGGGCTCAAACAGTTCGGGGAACAGGGTAATGATGTCAAAGCGCATGGCAAGGCCTTGGCCAAGGCATCAGTAATCGGGCTGCCAATCGGCGGTGATTTGGCGTCCTGCCAAATCCACGGTGTCGATGTAGGCCGACACAAACGGGATCATGCGTTCTTTGGGTTTACCGTCTTCCTCGTAAGCAAGCACTAACACTGTCTGTGGACCAGTGTGTAGCAATTCACGCACCTGCCCCAGGTCAACCCCTTCGCGGTTGCGCACCGCCAGACCGATCAAATCGACCCAGTAGTACTCGTCTGTCTCAGGGGTGGGAAAGCTAGCACGCGACACAAAAATGCGGGCGCCTTTGAGCAGCTCTGCGGCATTGCGATCGGGGATGTCGTTGGCCGTGGCCACCACCACATCCGAATGCTCTTTGGCTTCTTTGACTTTCAGAAGCACGGTGCCAGCAAACGTTTTGGCACCTCGTTCAGCGGGTTGCAAAAACCAACGCTTGGAAGAAAAAAGCGCCTCCGGAGAAGCGCTGTAGGGCAAGACCTTGAACCAGCCTTTGATGCCCCAAGCATCTGCAATGCGCCCGACTTCGACGGCATCCGCAGGAAGTTCTGCGGACTCGAGGCCCAGCGTCATTGCGATGCCTTGTTCAATTAAGCAGCAGCTTTGGCAGCTTGCTTAACCAAACGGATCACGGTGGGAGAGCATTGAGCGCCCACGCTGGTCCAGTGGTTCAAGCGGTCGTGCGCAACGCGCAAGCTTTCAGCTTGACCTTTGGCGATGGGGTTGTAAAAACCAATGCGCTCGATGAAGCGACCATCGCGACGATCGCGCTTGTCAGCCACAACAATGTTGAAAAACGGACGGGCTTTAGAACCGCCGCGTGAGAGTCGGATAACGACCATGATGAATCCTTCGGGTGGAAATTTCTTTCAACGTTTGAGACACGCGCTAAGCCACCCGGCCTGCGACACGCTGAAAAGCCCACGATTATAGCGCCTCAACCGCAGGTTTGGCTACGGTCGAGGGATTTGGGGAATTAAAAGAGCGTCAAACTGAGCCAATACGCCATGCCAGCCACAAATGCACTGGCGGGGATGGTCAGAATCCAAGCCCAGACGATTCCGCCGGCTACCCCCCAGCGCACCGCACTGGCGCGCTGCGTGGAGCCCACCCCAACGATGGCGCCGGTGATGGTGTGCGTGGTGGACACAGGAATGCCCAAAGCTGTCGCCAAGAACAAGGTCATGGCACCGCCTGTTTCGGCACAAAAACCGCCCACAGGTTTGAGTTTGGTGATTTTTTGCCCCATCGTTTTCACAATGCGCCAGCCACCAAACATGGTGCCCAAGCCAATCGCCATGTAGCAGCTGACGATGGTCCAGTTGGGGGGAGACTTGTCTTCGGCCGATGCATAGCCCGTGGCCAGCAACAACATCCAAATGATGCCGATGGTTTTTTGCGCATCGTTGCCACCGTGCCCCAAGCTGTAAGCCCCTGCGGAAACCAGTTGCAAACGACGGAACCATTTATCCACACGCGACGGACGGAAGCTACGGAAAATCCAAGCCACCGCCACCATCATCAACGAGCCCAGCGTGAAGCCCAACAAAGGGGACACAAAGATGAACGCGACGGTTTTCAAAATGCCAGCAGAAATCAAGGCGCTAGAGCCGGCCTTGGCAATCACGGCACCTGAAATACCACCGATCAACGCGTGCGAAGAGCTACTCGGAATGCCGTAATACCAAGTGATGACGTTCCAAGTGACCGCCCCCACCAACGCGCCAAACACCACATGGGTATCGACCACGCCCGGCTGAACAATGCCTTTGCCCACCGTCGCAGCCACGCTGAGGTGAAAAATAAAGATGGCGACAAAGTTGAAAAACGCGGCAAACAACACCGCTTGCGCTGGCTTCAGCACACCTGTGGAGACCACGGTGGCAATCGAGTTGGCCGCGTCGTGAAAGCCGTTCATGAAATCGAACAGCAAGGCCAAGGCCACCAACAGAGCGACCACCCAGAAGGCGGTTTGAACGGTTTCCATGCTCAGCCCGTGATCAAGAGTTCTCGAGGACGATGCCCTCGATCAAATTGGCCACGTCCTCACATTTGTCAGTGATGGTTTCCAACAACTGATAAATCGCTTTGAGCTTGAGCACTTCACGCACATCGGGCTCTTCACGGAACAGCTTGCTCATGGCGCTGCGCATGACGCGGTCTGCATCCGATTCCAACTTGTCGATCTCTTCGCACGTTTTGAGCGCAGCTTCAGCGGTGGCGTGGTCAGAAATTTTTTCCAGCAAATACACCGCATCGCGCAGGCGTTCGCAGCACTTCACGCTCAAGTCGGTCAAACGCACGATCTCTTCATTCATGATGCGCACGTCGTACAGCGCCATGGTTTCTGCGGTGTCTTGAATCAGGTCGGCCACGTCATCCATGGTGTTGATCAACGAGTGAATTTGCTCGCGATCAATGGGCGTGATGAAGGTTTTATGCAGCGCACGGTTGCATTCGTGTGTCACACGGTCAGCGCCACGCTCGGCGTTGTCCACGTCCGTGTTGTATTTGTCACGCAGCATGGGGTCGTTGTAGTTGGCGACCAAGTTTGAAAATGCGTGCGCCGCCTCAACAATGCGGTCCGCATGTTGGTTGAACATGACGAAAAAATTGCCCTCGGTGGGCAACAACTTTCCAAATAGCATTTGGAGCTCCTGTGGATGACTTATTTGTGACAAAAGGATGACATTTAGAAGTGTAAACCCTGCTCATGTTCTAAAAATGAAATAGACCGCCCCCACCATGCACAAGCCCGCCCAGACATAGTCCAACTTGAGGGGCTCATTCAGAAAAAACACAGAAAACGGCACGAATACGGCCAAAGTGATCACTTCTTGCATGATTTTGAGTTGCCCGACTTGCAAACCTGCTTCATGAAAACCAATGCGGTTGGCCGGTACCTGCAGCAAATACTCCATCAAGGCGATGCCCCAACTCACCAGCGCAGCGGTGTACCACGGTGAATGGGCCAAGCTCTTGAGGTGCCCATACCAAGCAAAGGTCATGAACACATTGGCGGCCACCAACAACACAACGGCTTGCAGCGCGGGCGAAATAGCAGTGAAGTTCATGGCAAATCAGACAACGTCATGCGTTGATTCGTTGGATGGCTTGGCCGCTGACCGCCGCCAGTTGCGCAGCACTGACACGTTGGGGCCACACTTCTGCCAAGGGGTGCAACACAAAGGCACGCTCGTGCCAGCGGGGGTGGGGCAAGGTCAACTCGGTAGATGTCATGGCGACCTCGCCATAAAAAATCACATCCAAATCCAAGGTGCGGGGCGCGTTTTTGTAAGGGCGCTCGCGACCACTTTGCTGCTCCAAACTTTGCAGCGCATGCAACAGCACCAAAGGATCGAGCTGTGTGGCAAGCAGTGCCACCGCATTGATGAAGTCAGGCCCTTGGGCTTCGTAGGGCGCGCTCCGATACAACGAGGAGGTTCGCAGCACCTGCGTGTCAGGCAATTCGGCCAGGTCAACCAAGGCCTGTTGGACCGTGCGGACCGCATCGCCCAAGTTGGCACCCACAGCCACGCATGCCATGACGGGGGGACGAGACATGGCAAAGGCTCCGGTTATTCAGCCGCAGGCGTGCTGCCGGTATCACCGCTCGGCTTACGACGGCGACGACGGCGTTTCTTCGCGGGCGACGCGGCGCCCTCTTCGGCTTCGGGCATGTCGTCACGGAAGCGTGGATCTACCGCGGGCTTGTCTGCGCGACGCACGGCATGCACACGTGGCGCACGTTGGGCTTTTTGTTGTTCCTGACGCACTTGCTGCAACAGGTCTTCACGGGTGCTGTCATCCGCGGCGCTGAACTCTTGCCACCAATCTGACAACGCTTCATCGACCTCACCCACATCGGCACGCAAGCGCATGAAGTCAAAACCTGCACGGAACCGCGCTTGGTCAACCAAGCTCCAAGGGCCACTGCCTGTGCGCTTCTCGAACCGAGGTTGCATCATCCAGATTTCGCGCATGTCGGCACCGAGCTTGCCGCGGCCCGACACATCGCCGATGCGCGAATCAAACACCTCGTCGATCGCGTCTTGCAGCGCAGGGAACGACGGTTGCTTGACACGTCGCTGCGCCCACAACTCACGCACGTCGGACCACAGCACACACGCCAACAAAAAGCTCGGTGCAACGGGCTTGCCCTCGCCCACGCGGCGGTCGGTGTCGTTGAGTGCGGTCTGCACAAACTCTTCTTCTGAACGCTCGACCACGATGTCCAACAGCGGGTAAATGCCTTTGGCCAAGCCGTGTTGCTTGAGTTGCGCAATGCTGGCCAGGGCATGGCCGGTTTGCAAGAGCTTGAGCATTTCATCGAACAACCGGCTTTGCGGCACATCCGCCAACAACTTGGCCGCGCGTTTCAAAGGCGCCGAAGTTTTGGACTCCATCTTGAAGCCCAAAGCCGACAGCTTGGCCGCAAAGCGCACCGCACGGATCACACGCACGGGGTCTTCGCGGTAGCGCGTGGCCGGGTCGCCGATCATGCGAATGACTTTTTTCTTCGCATCGGCAATGCCGCCGTGGTAATCGATCACGTTGCCCGTTTCGGGGTCGTAGTACATGGCGTTGATGGTGAAGTCACGACGTGCCGCGTCTTGGTCTTGTGGGCCCCACACGTTGTCACGCAACACGCGTCCGCTGGCGTCCACCGCGTGCTTCATGCCCGCCAGTTCTTGCTTGCTGCTGCGCTCATTGCCTTTGACTTGCTCAGCGTCGGCATTGTCTAACTGCGCACGGAAGGTGGACACCTCAATCACTTCATGTTCGCGGCCACGGCCGTACACCACGTGCACGATGCGGAAACGACGGCCAATGATGAAGGCCCGACGGAACGCCGCTTTGACTTGCTCGGGCGTGGCGTTGGTGGCCACATCAAAGTCTTTGGGTTTCAAACCGAGCAACAAATCGCGCACCGCGCCGCCCACGATATAGGCTTCAAAACCACGGTCTTGCAGGGTACGCACCACGTTCAAGGCACGTTCGTCGACCCAGTCGACGTTGATGCCGTGCACCTTGGCAGGCACCACCTGGCGCTTGCCCAAGCTGGGTTTGGTGCTGCTGGACGTTTTGCCCATCAGCTTGTTGATGAATTGCTTGATCATTGTTTGGGGAAAAGTTCCAAAATCGGCCAGCCCTTTTCTAGGGCCACGGCGCGCAGGGTGTTGTCGGGGTTGGTCGCCACGGGGTGGTTGACGCGTTCCAACAGAGGCAAGTCGTTGCGGGAGTCACTGTAAAACGTGCTGTCGACATCCGCCCAGTTCAACCCTTGCTGAGTGAGCCATTGTTGCAGACGTTGCACTTTGCCCTCACGCAGCGTGGGCACACCACTGATTTCGTTGGTGAACCACCCTTGCGCATCACGCACCAGCTCGACTGCAATCAGTTCGTCCACACCAAAGGCTTGGGCGATCGGGCGTGTCACAAATTCGTTGGTCGCGGTGATGATGAGGATGCGATCGCCCGCATCGCGGTGTTTTTGCACCAAGGCCAACGCTTCGGGGCGAATGGCAGGCTGAATCACCTCACGCATGAATTGCGCATGGGCTTGCGCCGCCACCTCAGGGCCACGTTGGCAAAACGCCTCGGAGGCGAAACGCACGTAGTCATGGATGTTGAGCGTTCCCGCTTGGTAGTGCGCATAAAACTCGTCGTTGCGCTTTAAAAATGTGTCGGGGTCGTGCCAACCCAAACGGACCGTGAATTCGCCCCACGACTGGTCCGAATCAATGGGTAACAGTGTGTGGTCCAAATCAAATAACGCAAGTTTCATCACATGTTTTCCAGCATGGCTTTGATCAGTGGAATGGTGATGGCGCGTTGCGTTTGCAAGGCGTACCCGTCCAATTGATCGAGAAGTTGAATCAGGCTGCTCAGATCACGGCTGAAGCGGTTGAGCATGTAGTCCATCACCTCGTCGCTCAGAAAAATACCGCGCTCGTCGGCGTGTTGGCGCAGCACAGCACGGCGCTCCGACTCGCTGAGCACCTGCAATTGAAAAATATGCCCCCATCCCAAGCGGGTGCGTAAGTCTTCGCGCAAGGCCAAGTCACTGGGAGGCACTTGGCCCGCAGCGAGCACCCAACGTTGTTGCCCATCACCGGGCGTGGTGGCATTCACAAACCAGTTGAAGGCCGCGTGTTGTTGCACGGCGGTGTAGAGGTGCACATCGTCCAAGATCACCACACGCCATGAATCGTCAAACGCCGAAGGCTCAGACACGGAGGCATCCATCCACCCCGCAGGGCAACCTTGGTCGCGCAGCGCGGCTTGCACCGCGCGCAGCAAGTGGGTTTTGCCACTGCCACTCTCCCCCCACACATAGGTGGGCACAGGAGAACGTTTGTCATTGCCCGCCCACATTTGCATGTGTTGCAACGCCGCTTGGTTGGGGCCAGCAAAAAAATTCGCCAGGCTCGGGCCCGAAGTTAAACCAATGTCAAGCGCGATTTGCTTCATGAGCGCTCAAGCACCAAGGTACAACGGGCTGGCTTGGTATTGGGCACGCAAGCGACGCATGGCCACCAGCAGCACCGCGCTGACCGGCAGTGCAATCAAGACCCCAACAAAGCCAAACAGTTGGCCAAACGCCATCAACGCAAAGATCACATGCAAGGGATGCAAGCCAATGCGCTCGCCGACCAAGCGGGGGGTCAAGACAAAACTTTCAATCACCTGCCCGAGGCCGTACACCACGGCCACCATGAGCAAGGCCGTACCTGGCGCAAACTGCAGCACGCCAGCCAGAACCGCCAGCACCAGCCCCAAACCGAAACCGACATAGGGCACAAACACCGCCAAACCCGTGAAGACGCCAATGGGCAACGCCAAGTCCAACCCAAACGCCGACAAGGCCACGCTGTAGTAAACGGCCAGCAACGCCATGACCGACAGTTGGCCGCGCAGGTATTGCCCCAGCACATCGTCACACTCCGCCACAAAGCGGTCGTAAGCGCTGCGCGCTGGCAGCGGCACCAGCGCCTCAATGTGGCGGACAAAACGGTGCCAATCCACCAGCAAATAAAACAGCACCACAGGAATCAGCACCAAGTTGCCAATGATCGCCAAGGCCACACTGCCACCAATGCGCAACGAAGTCAGCGCTTGCTTGAAACCGTCATCGAACGAGGCACTGAAGGCTTGCAACAACCAGGCTTTCATGCTGTCCATATCCAACGCCACCGGAATGCCTTTGGCTTGCAGCCATGGCACAACCACCTCTTGCGCACGTGCCGCCAAAACAGGCAATTGGTCGCGCATGCGTGGCAACTCGTGCGCCAAGATCGGCATCAACAAGGTCAGCAAAGCCAGCAACGCCAACAGAAAAAGAGACTCAACCAGCACCACGGCCAGCCAGCGCGGCAGCACACCACCACAAGCACGCTGCAAGCCTCGCACCAAAGGGCTGAGCGCATAGGCCAGTACGGCGGCCACCACAAACGGCATCAGCACGGGCCCAAGGAGCCACAGAATCAGTGCGGCCACGGCGGCAAGGCCCAGCCAAGCCAGGGCGTGTCGTTGTGCGGGAGTAAATTGCATACAGCGTGGTGGAGGTGGGCCTTAAAATTGCTGCTTGATTCTATCGGCGCGCATCTTCTTGCAAGCCCCAGCCCCTCCTTGACTATGAACAAACCCCTTTCCTACAAAGACGCCGGTGTCGACATTGACGCAGGCGACGCCTTGGTCGAACGCATCAAACCCTTGGCCAAGAAAACCATGCGCGAGGGCGTGCTGGCAGGCATTGGGGGTTTTGGGGCCTTGTTTGAAGTGCCCAAACGTTACAAAGAACCCGTCTTGGTCAGCGGCACCGATGGCGTGGGCACCAAGCTGAAACTGGCGTTTGAATGGCAAATGCACGACACCGTGGGCATCGACTTGGTGGCCATGAGCGTGAACGACGTGCTGGTGCAAGGCGCTGAACCCTTGTTCTTCCTGGACTACTTTGCCTGTGGCAAATTGCATGTGGACACCGCGGCTGCCGTGGTCGGCGGCATTGCCAAAGGCTGCGAGCTCTCAGGCTGCGCCTTGATCGGTGGTGAAACCGCAGAGATGCCCGGCATGTATCCCGATGGCGAATACGACTTGGCCGGCTTTGCCGTGGGCGCGGTTGAAAAATCGAAAATCTTGACCGGGCAAAACGTGAAGCCGGGTGACGTGGTGCTGGGCTTGGCGTCGGCCGGCGTGCATTCCAACGGGTTTTCGCTGGTGCGCAAAGTGATCGATCGCGCCGGCTCAGATGCGCCGGCCACGTTGGACGGCAAACCCTTCAAAGAAGCCATCATGGCGCCCACCCGCTTGTACGTGAAGAGCGTGTTGGCGGCATTGGCCGAAACGCCCATCAAGGCATTGGCCCACATCACCGGCGGCGGCTTGCTCGAGAACATCCCACGCGTGTTGCCAGAAGGCACCGCGGCTCATCTGAAAAAAGGCAGCTGGCCCCAAACCGAGTTGTTTGCTTGGCTGCAACACACCGCTGGCATTGACGACATCGAGATGAACCGCACCTTCAACAACGGCATTGGCATGGTGGTGGTGATTGACGCTGCCCACGCCGCCGCCTGTGCGGATGTGCTGCGCGCCCATGGCGAACAAGTGCACACCATTGGCGTGATTGCCGAGCGCGGCCAAGGCGCTGCGGTGGTGGTGGCTTAATCTGACACTTGCGGCAACAACACCGCCAGCCGCTGCCGCACCATGGCCAAGCGCTCAGGGTCTTGGTGCGAGGTGTACACCTCTTCTAAATTGCGCAGCATGCGGGCAACAATTTCTCGCGGGGTGGCGGCGCGCAAATAGTGCTTCAACAGTTCGTCCGACACGGCCCCGTCCAGCACCAAACCTGACTCGGTATGCAAAGGGGCCAAGCGCTCCGACAAATCTTCTTTGCTGAGCGACTCGCCACTGAATGGGTCGATCACCACCTGCCCCTCATGCGGGAACGGCAAGCGCACCTTGACCAAGAAATGCCCTGGGAACCCCACGCCTTGCGCATGCAACCCCAAACTCAGCGCAAGCTCTAACCACAGCACAGCCAAACTGATAGGAATGCCGCGGCGTGTGCGCAGCATCACATGCAAGTAGCTGTTGTCGGGGTCGTAGTAGTTGTTGAGGTTGCCAGCAAAGCCGTATTCTTCGAAGAAAAACTTGTTCAACAAACGCAGCTTGTGCAACGCACCGGCATCGGCTGGCAAGCGTTGTTTCAAGCGACCTGCCAGTTGATCTACCTGGTCCAACACCTCTTGAATATCCAGCTCGGGGTATTCGTCTTGCGCCAAGCTCGCGGCGGCTTCTAAGAGAGGAAAGTGCGCGTCACTTTGCACCAACGAGGCAAAGTATTCCAAGGCAGTGGGTACTTCGAGTTTGAAATCCATACAAACGGCTCCTGGTTCACGTGGCCAATTAACGTCGCAACAGCGTACGCACGCGCAGTCCCGTCACGGCCAAAGTCACAAAGTACAGCAACGCACTCACCGCCAGCACGCCGGCCATCCAGACCACGCGCATGAACGGCGTGTCACGCAACGCGGTCCAATCCAGATACTGCGCAGCGCCCCACAACCAAGCCCCGAGCACGCCGCACGCCACCAGCACTTGCCCGATGAAACGCCACCACCCCGGACGCACCACATACGTCCCCTGCTGACGCAAGCCCCACAACAGCCACGCGGCATTCACCAACGCCCCAAGTCCAATCGACAACGCCAACCCGGCATGCGCCAAATAGGGCACCAACAACAGGTTGAACACCTGCGTCAACACCAACACGGCCACAGCAATGCGAACCGGTGTGCGAATGTCTTGGCTGGCGTAGTAGCCAGGTGCCAGCACCTTGATAGCAACCAAGCCCAACAAGCCCACGCCGTAGCCCATCAACGCCAAGGTGGTTTGCTGCACATCATGGGCACTGAAGGCGCCATAGTGGTAGAGCACCGCCACCAGCGCTTTGGAAAACACCAGCAACGCCAAAGCGCACGGCAGCGCCAGCAACAACACCAAGCGCAAGCCCCAATCGAGCATGTCTGAATAGGTGGCCGTGTCGTTCGCGGCCTTCGCAGCCGAGAGCTGAGGCATCAACACCACCCCCAAAGCCACGCCCAGCAAGGCGGTGGGAAACTCCATCAACCGGTCTGCATAGCTCAACCAACTGACGCTTCCTGGCGTGAGCTGCGAGGCGATTTGGGTGTTGATGAGCAAAGAAATCTGTGCCACGCTGACCCCAAGCAACGCAGGCGCCATCAGCTGCAAGATGCGTTTGGGGCCTTCGCCTGACGCGGCCTCGCGCACAGCACGCCACCCCAACCCGACACGTGGCAACATGCCCAAGCGGCGCAAGGCCACCAGCTGAATGCCCAATTGAGCGACGCCGCCCAACATCACCCCCGCAGCCAAGGCATAAATCGGCGGCACCCCCCAGCTGCCCAACCATGGGCCGCCCCACCACGCAGCGCCAATCATGGACACATTCAGCAGCACAGGGGTGGCTGCGGGAACGGCAAACCGCTTCCACGTGTTCAACACGCCAGCAGCCAAGGCCACCAAAGACATGAAAGCGATGTAGGGGAACATGAAACGCGTCATCACCACCGCCACCTCAAACCCTTGTGGCGACTGCTGCAAGCCACTGGCCATGGCCCAAACCAAGAATGGCGCGCCCGCCACCCCCAGAACGCAAGTCAGCAACAACGCCCAAACCAGCAAGGTGGCCACTTGGTTGATCAACACATGGGTGGCCTCGTCGCCGTGTTGCTGGCGGCTGGCGGCCAACACAGGCACAAAAGCTTGGCTGAAGGCCCCTTCAGCAAACAAACGACGGAACAAATTAGGAATACGAAACGCCACATTGAAGGCGTCGGTCAAGGCGCTGGCCCCAAAAGTGGAGGCAATCAGCAGTTCGCGCATCAGGCCGGTGATGCGGGAAACCAGGGTCAAGCCCGAGACGATGGAGGCGGATTTGAACAATGACACGGCCTGAGTGTAGCGATTTGCTACAATAGTCGGCTTTGCTGACATCATCCTCAGACACTTAAGGAAACTATCATGGCATCAGCCAAACCCAAGAAAAAGAACCCACGCCTGGCATCAGGCCGTAAACGCGTCCGTCAGGACATCAAAATCAACGCTGCCAACACCTCGTTGCGCTCGAAGTACCGCACTGCGGTGAAGAACGTCGAGAAAGCTGTCTTGGCTGGCGACAAAACCAAAGCGACCGAACTGTTTGCCAAGATGCAAGCCGTTGTGGACACGATTGCTGACAAAGGCATCTTCCACAAAAACAAAGCCGCTCGCGACAAGAGCCGCTTGTCCACCAAGGTGAAAGCCTTGGCACTCGCCGCCTAATTCATTAGGCCACCAGCCCGGGCTGAAAGTTCAGCCCGCCGTTTGTAACGGGTGCGCTGTCAGCAAAGAAAAAGCAAAAACCCGCTCTTGAGCGGGTTTTTTGTTGCCTGACGTTTTGCGGGCTCGCCTCTGTTGAGGGCGCTTATGCAGCAGGAGGGTGCTCAGGCAGCAAACAGGCTTCGACCACCTGCAAGTTATTGTCTTTGGCAAAGTTCATCACGAAGTTCCATGCCATGGGTTCTTCGTCACGCAAATCGGTGTGAACAATGACGCACTTGCTGCCGTTCAGCGTGTTGGGCACGCACCAAGGCGAATAGCTCAAATGACTGCCAGGCACGGCCCCACCGGGGCGAAATTGGCTCATCACGCCCGCCAAGCGCTCGGCCCAATCACTGGGTCGGAACGTGCGTCCTTCATGGGTCAAACCCAGAATAAAAACTTCTTTGGCGGAGTGTGAAACCATCGGGTAGATGCTGAAAACGGTTGCAGGGCGAAGGGGGGATCTCCCTCAATCGCTCGGTGCTGGGTATTCTATCTTATATAAGACTTAAGCCCTGCCACGACCTTGTCGGGGCACACCGTTTTGTCATATCTCTGCCTCTAAAATTACGCCTCAACGGCTCAACCCTCGTTGGGTCGTTTTCTTTTGGAGCCTTCTACATGTCAGTTTCTGCCACACGCACCGTTCCCACTGAACCCCATGTCATGCCGACTTTTGGGCGCTTGCCCATCGCCATCGCACGCGGTCAGGGTTGCCGCGTGTGGGACACCGAAGGTCGCAGCTATTTGGACGCGCTGGCAGGCATTGCTGTGAACACCTTGGGTCACAACCACCCCGAATTCGTGGCCGCCTTGCAGCAGCAAATGACCGAAGTGATTCACTGCTGCAATTACTACTACACCCCCAACGCTGAAAAACTGGCTGAAAAGCTCACGGCGTTTTCGGGCATGACCAACGTCTTTTATTGCAACAGCGGTTTGGAGGCCAACGAAGCCGCCATCAAGCTGGCACGCAAATACGGCCACGACAAAGGCATTACCAATCCACAAATCGTGGTCTACGAAAAAGCCTTCCATGGCCGCAGCATTGCCACCCTCAGCGCCACCGGCAACGCCAAACTTCAAAAAGGGTTTGAGCCTTTGCTAGAAGGATTCATCCGCGTGCCCCTCAATGACATCGAGGCCTTGAAAAAAGCCACTGAAGGCAACCCCAACGTGGTTGCGGTGTTCTTTGAAACCATCCAAGGCGAAGGCGGCATCAACCCCATGCACATGGACTACCTGCGCGACGTGCGCGCGCTGTGTGACCAACGCGACTGGCTGATGATGGTCGACGAAGTGCAAAGCGGCATGGGCCGTACCGGCAAATGGTTTGCCCACCAATGGGCAGGCGTGGTGCCCGATGTGATGCCCCTGGCCAAAGGCTTGGCCTCGGGTGTTCCGATTGGCGCTGTGGTGGCTGGCCCCAAGGCTGCGGGCGTGTTGACAGCAGGCACACATGGCTCCACCTTTGGCGGCAACCCACTGGCTGTGCGTGCAGGTTTGGAAACCATCCGCATCATGGAGAAAGATGACTTGATGGGCAACGCCGCACGCATGGGGCAGTACTTGATGGACGCCTTCAAACGTGAATTTGCCAACGAAGCCGGCGTGAAAGACATTCGCGGCCAAGGCTTGATGATTGGTATCGATTTGGACCGCCCCTGCGGTGCCATCATGCAACGCGCTTTGGATGCAGGCCTGTTACTCAGCGTCACGGCCGACAGCGTGGTGCGCTTGCTGCCGCCGCTCATCCTGACACAAGCGGAAGCGGATGAACTGATTTCGATTTTGGTGCCTCTGATCAAAAACTTCTTGGCTGAAAAAGCATGACGATCAAACATTACCTGCAATTCACCGACCTCTCGGTGGACGAGTACGCCTATGTGTTTCACCGGGCTGCACTCATCAAAAAGAAATTCAAAGCCTACGAAAAACACCACACGCTGAGCGATCGCACGCTGGCCATGATTTTCGAAAAAGCCTCCACGCGCACACGCGTGAGCTTTGAAGCGGGCATGTACCAGTTGGGTGGCTCGGTGGTGCACTTGACCACCGGCGACAGCCAACTCGGCCGTTCTGAACCGATTGAAGACAGCGCCAAAGTGATCAGTCGCATGACCGACTTGGTGATGATTCGGACCTACGGCCAAGACAAGATCAACAGCTTTGCCGCCAACTCACGCGTGCCGGTGATCAACGGCTTGACCAACGAGTTTCACCCTTGCCAAATCATGGCCGACTTGTTCACCTTCATCGAACACCGAGGCCAAACCAACCACCCCCTCGATTGCCTCCAAGGCAAAGTGGTGGCATGGGTGGGCGACGGCAACAACATGGCTAACACTTGGCTGCAAGCCGCGAACATGTTGGGCTTCACGGTGCACGTCAGCACGCCCAGCGGTTACGAAGTCAACCCCGCGATTGCTGGCCTGTCTAACAGCGACTGTTACAAAGTATTCACCGACCCCATGCAAGCCTGCCAAGGCGCCGACTTGGTGACCACCGATGTGTGGACCAGCATGGGCTACGAAGCCGAAAACGAAGCACGCAAAAAAGCCTTTGCCGACTGGTGCGTGGACAGCGACATGATGGCGGTGGCCAAACCCAATGCCTTGTTCATGCACTGCCTGCCTGCACACCGCGGCGAAGAAGTGGCGGCCGACGTGATTGACGGCCCGCAAAGCGTGGTGTGGGACGAAGCAGAAAACCGCATGCATGTGCAAAAAGCACTCATGGAGTACCTGCTGCTCGGCCGCCAATAAACATGTCCGCATGCACGACGTGCGGCGCCTGCTGCGCCAGCTTTCGGGTCGACTTCAGCATCGAAGAAATGGACACCCATGGTGGCGCTGTTCCCACGGGCTTGGGCCAAGAACTAACGAGCACCATGTGCCGCATGCGCGGCACCGACTATTCCCCGCCACGCTGCGCGGCGCTCAGTGGCCCCATCGGCACGAAAGCCACTTGCGCCATTTACGAATGGCGCCCCTCACCTTGCCGGGAGTTTGAAGAAGGCAGCGATGCGTGTCAGCGCGCACGCGCACGTCACGGGTTGGCTGCGTTGCCTGAATAGCCGTAGAGCCAAGGCACATCCATCAAGCGTGCGCCGAGCAGGCGCAAGCCCAAGTCCCGTCCCCAACGCAGAGGCCCACCCGCGTGAAAAATTTGGCCATTGCGCACCGCCCTGTTTTGCACCCGTGCATTGCGTGCCCATCGCGCTTGCGCAAACTGCTGAAGGCGCTGCGGCACCTCGGCCGTGGCGCCATGTCTCAACTGAGCCTCCAGCTCTGCCGCATCTTCCAACGCCATGCCTGCACCTTGCGCCAAGTACGGCAACATGGGATGCGCGGCATCGCCCACCAAGGCTACGCGGCCTTGCGCATGTTCTTGTGCACCACGCATCGCCGGTCTGCCACACAAGGGCCACAAGCGCCACATCTGGCATGCCGCCATCAAGTCGGTCAATGCCGGACAAGCGCCACGCAGCGCATGGTGTAACTCGGCCAGCGTTTGCGTTTCCGATTTTTGGGAATTCCAAGTCTGCAACGCTTGCAAATTATTCGCATCTGCATCGCGCAGCCGACCTTCGGCCAAACACACCACATTCAAGTAGTCGCCACCGCGCACGGGATAGCTCACCACGTGCGCGTGTGCGCCCATCCACACCGACACGTCTTGGCTACGCAAGTAAACCGGCAACTCCACTTGCGCCACCAAGGCACGGTAGGCAATGTGTCCGGTGAAGTGGGGCAAACCATCGTCTAACAACTGCTGACGCAGCGAGCTCCACACCCCATCGGCCACCACCGCGCAAGCTGCTGTGTGTGACTGCAACGCGCCCTGCACGAGGACATCCACCCCTGCGGCATCTGGCGTTGATGTCATGCGTTGCACCTGTGCATCGCCTTGCACCTGCACCCCGGCGGCAACGGCCGCTTGCATCAACAACCCGTGCAGATCGGCGCGGTGAATCGTGACGTAGGGCGCACCGTAGGTATGCAACGCCTCTTTCACCGGCCAGGTGGCCAGCACCTCCCCCGTTTCTAAGTTGCGGGCATGCAGTCCGGAGGGGAAAGCCGCGACCGATTTCAAGTTCTCAGCCAAGCCCCATGTTTGCAAAATGCGCGTCACATTGGGACCGAGCTGCACACCGGCACCGACTTCTGAAAATTCAGGCGACCGCTCAAACACAGTCGCTTGCCAACCAGCGCGAGCCGCGGCCAAGCCAGCCGCCATCCCAGCAATTCCACCTCCAGCAATCAACACATCACGGTTCATGTACGTGATTGTGCTATGCCTGAGCGCCTAAAAAGCCCCTCACCCCGCCTATGATTTGTGGCATTGCCAAGAACCCAGGAGACCCCCATCATGCAACGTCGCCAACTATTGCAAGCCGCCGGTTTGAGTCTTGTGTCCACGGTCACGCTGGCCCAAGACAAATACCCCAACCCCAGCAAAACCATCATGTGGATTTGCCCCTACGCTGCAGGTGGCAACGCCGACAGCCGTTCGCGCCAAGTTGCCAAGGCCATGGGCACGATTCTTGGGCAGCCCATCAGCAGTGACACCAAAGCCGGAGCCGGCGGCAACATCGGCACCGAGGCCATTGCGCGCGGCAAACCCGACGGCTACACCTTGGGCATGGGCAACTTTGCCCCGCTGGCTGTGAACCAAGCGTTGTTCAAAAAACTCAACTTTGACCCGCTGCACGACCTCACCCCGATTTGCCTGATCGAGCGCGGCCCCCTCATCTTGATGGTGCGCAACGACTCGCCCTACAAAACAGTGAAAGACTTGGTGGCGGCCGCCAAAGCGGCCCCCGGCAAACTCAGCTACGGTTCGGGCGGCATTGGCGGCTCGCACCACTTGAGCGGCGCCTTGTTCGAACACGCCGCTGGCGTCGACATGATTCACGCGCCCTACAAAAGTGGCTCCGCCGCTGCCACCGACTTGATGGGCGGCCAAGTCCACATGATGTTTGAGCAGATGTATGCCGCCATGCCGTCCATTCAAGGTGGGCGCATGCGCGCGTTGGCCATCACCAGCAAGAAGCGATCGCCGTTGTTGCCCGATCTGCCCACCATGGGTGAACAAGGGTTCCCGGCCGTGGAGGTGTTGAACTGGCAGGGACTGATTGGCCCCAAAGGCATGCCCGCCGAGTTGGTGAAGCAACTCAACACCGTGTGCAACCAAGCCCTACAGACCGCTGAAGTCAAAGAAAAGATCTTGAGCCAAGGCAACGAGGTGGGCGGTGGCACACCAGAGCAATTTGCGGCGCTGATCAAGGCAGAAACCCCACGCTGGGCAAAAGTTGTGCGGGATGCGAAAATCGATCCTGAATGATTTTCTTCGCTGCCCTGTAAGCAGCATCTACCTATGACCACACTCAAAGCCCCCGAGCTCCTGCTGCCTGCAGGTTCGCTCGACAAAATGCGCGCAGCCTATGACTTTGGCGCCGATGCCGTCTACGCCGGCCAACCCCGTTACAGCTTGCGCGCGCGCAACAACGAGTTCCGTCTCGAGCAAATTGGCATCGGCATTGCCGAAGCCCATGCGCGCGGCAAGAAGTTCTTTGTCACCAGCAACCTCATTCCGCACAACGACAAAGTGCGTACCTATCTGCGGGACATTGAACCCATCATCGCCATGAAGCCCGACGCACTCATCATGGCCGATCCGGGGCTCATCACCATGGTGCGCGAGAAGTGGCCAGAAATCGACATTCACCTCTCCGTACAGGCCAACACCACCAACTGGGCGACTGTGAAGTTTTGGCAAAAAGTGGGCGTGACACGCATCATCTTGTCACGCGAACTCAGCTTTGACGAGATCGAAAAAATCCGCCAAGAGTGCCCCGACATGGAACTCGAAGTGTTTGTGCACGGCGCTTTGTGCATTGCGTATTCGGGCCGTTGCTTGTTGTCGGGTTACTTCAACCGCCGCGACCCCAACCAAGGAACTTGCACCAACGCCTGTCGTTGGGAATACGGCACACAAGCCAGCGCCACCGACCCCAACACCGGTGAAGCCATGGCGATTCCGATGTCAGGTGACTTTGACTTTGCCAAGTCACAGCAAGAGGCCGAAGCCAGCTTCTCCTCGTGTGGCAACGGCGAGCGCCACCCCGCGGCTGACAACATTTACTTGCTCGAAGAAAAAGGCCGCCCCGGCCAACTCATGCCGATCATGGAAGACGAGCACGGCACGTACATCATGAACAGCAAAGACTTGCGCGCTGTGGAGTACGTCGAACGTCTCACCAAAATTGGCGTGGACTCGCTCAAGATCGAAGGCCGCACCAAGTCGCTCTACTACGTGGCGCGCACTGCACAGGTGTACCGCCGTGCCATCGACGATGCGGTGGCGGGACGCCCCTTCAACCCCGAGCTCATCACCGAACTCGAAGGCTTGGCCAACCGCGGTTACACCGCAGGTTTGATGGACCGCCGCCCTGCCAACGACTACCAAAACTACGAGACCGGTCACTCCATTGCCCACCGCAGCCAGTTTGTGGGCGAGGTGCGCGCCGTGGCCGATGGCTGGGCAGAGATTGAAACCAAAAACAAATTCTCTGTCGGCGACCGCATTGAAATCATCCACCCCAGTGGCAACCGCATTGTCAAACTGGAACAGATGAAAGACAAGAACGGGAACGCCATCGACATCGCCGCAGGCAGCCCCACGCATGTGTGGATTCCTGTGGATGGCCCGGCTGAAGGTGGTTTGTTGGCGCGCATGTTCTAACCAACAACCGCACATCCAACAAAAAACCCGCAAGGCTCGCGCTTTGCGGGTTTTTCTTTGCCACCCCGCACCGAAGTGCGGCGTGAAAACGCATGCAGCTTACGCTGTCACGCCTTTGGCAGTCTCAACGTATTCGTCGATCTGGTTGAAGTTCAAGTACTTGTAGATGGCAGCGCCGTCGGTGTTGACCACGCCCATTGCGGCGTGGTATTCGGCCACCGTGGGGAACTTGCCCATCTTCGACGTGATGGCGGCCAACTCGGCAGAAGCCAAGTACACGTTGGTGTTCTTACCCAAACGGTTGGGGAAGTTACGTGTGGAGGTCGACACCACAGTGGCGCCTTCGCGCACTTGCGCTTGGTTACCCATGCACAACGAGCAACCTGGCATTTCGGTGCGTGCACCGGCTGTACCGAACGCAGCGTAGTGACCTTCTTTGATCAACTCACTCTCGTCCATCTTGGTTGGCGGTGCCACCCACAGCTTGACGGGAATGTCACGTTGGCCACCGAGCAACTTGGCAGCTGCGCGGAAGTGGCCAATGTTGGTCATGCAAGAACCGATGAAAGCTTCGTCAATCTTGGTGCCAGCAACTTCAGACAAGAACTTGGCGTCATCTGGGTCGTTCGGGCAACAAACGATAGGTTCTTTGATCTCAGCCAAATCGATTTCGATGATGTGTGCGTACTCCGCATCTTTGTCGGCTTCAAGCAAGTTGGGCGCTGCCAACCAAGCTTCCACTTTTTCAATGCGACGTGCCAAGGTGCGTGCATCAGCGTAGCCATCCGCAATCATGTTCTTCATCAACACAATGTTGGACTTGAGGTATTCCTGCACAGGCTCTTTGTTGAGCTTGATCGTGCAACCGGCAGCAGAACGCTCAGCAGAGGCATCAGACAATTCAAACGCTTGTTCGACCTTGAGGTTTGGCAAGCCTTCGATTTCCAAAATGCGGCCAGAGAACTCGTTGATCTTGCCGGCCTTGGCCACGGTCAACAAACCTTGCTTGATCGCGTACAAAGGAATTGCATGCACCAAGTCACGCAAAGTCACGCCAGGTTGCATTTCACCTTTGAAGCGAACCAAGATGGACTCGGGCATGTCCAAAGGCATCACGCCCGTGGCTGCACCGAAAGCCACCAAGCCAGAACCGGCGGGGAAGCTGATACCGATGGGGAAACGTGTGTGTGAGTCGCCACCTGTACCGACGGTGTCAGGCAACAACAAACGGTTCAACCAAGAGTGGATCACACCGTCGCCTGGGCGCAAGGCCACGCCACCACGGTTGCTGATGAACGCTGGCAGTTCACGATGCGTCTTCACGTCCACCGACTTGGGGTAAGCCGCTGTGTGGCAGAACGATTGCATGACCATGTCGGCCGAGAAGCCCAAGCAAGCCAAGTCTTTCAACTCGTCACGGGTCATTGGGCCTGTGGTGTCTTGCGAGCCCACAGTGGTCATCTTGGGTTCGCAGTAAGTGCCGGGGCGAACGCCTTGGCCTTCTGGCAAACCAACCGCACGACCGACCATCTTCTGAGCCAATGTGAAGCCAGCCTTTGTGGCTGCAGGGGCGGTTGGCAAGCGGAACAGTGTCGATGCTGGCAAGCCCAAGAACTCGCGCGCTTTGGCGGTCAAGCTGCGACCGATGATCAAGTTGATACGGCCACCGGCGCGCACTTCGTCAAACAACACATCGCTCTTGAGTTTGAACTCAGTCACCACCTCTGGACCATTAGCGCCTTTCTTCACGATCTTGCCGTCGTAGGGCAAGATGTCGATGACGTCACCCATTTCGAGCTTGGTCACATCGACTTCGATGGGCAAAGCGCCCGAGTCTTCTTGGGTGTTGAAGAAGATGGGGGCAATCTTGCCGCCCAAAGTCACGCCACCGAAACGCTTGTTCGGCACGAAGGGAATGTCTTGGCCTGTGGCCCAGATCACGCTGTTGGTCGCCGATTTACGGCTCGAACCGGTACCCACCACGTCGCCCACATAAGCCACCAAGTGACCTTTTTTCTTCAGGTCTTCGATGAACTGCATCGGGCCACGCTTGCCGTCTTCCTCGGGCTTGAAGGCGGCGCCTTCGCGGGTGTTTTTCAACATCGCCAAGTAGTGCAATGGGATGTCCGGACGGCTCCATGCATCAGGTGCTGGCGACAAGTCGTCGGTATTGGTCTCGCCTGGTACCTTGAACACGGTGACAGTGATTTTCTTTTCGACTTCTGGACGTGAGGTGAACCACTCGCCATCGGCCCAGCTTTGCATCACTTCTTTGGCCTTGGCATTGCCGGCCTTGGCTTTGTCGGCGACGTCGTTGAAGAAGTCGAACATCAACAATGTTTTCTTCAACGCATCAGCGGCCACACCGGCCACTTCAGCATCGTCGAGCAATTCGATCAAGGGGTGCACGTTGTAGCCACCGACCATGGTGCCCAACAACTCAGTGGCTTTGGACTTGGAGATCAAGCCGACTTTGACTTCGCCGTGTGCCACAGCCGCCAAGAAAGAGGCTTTGACTTTGGCCGCGTCGTCCACGCCAGGTGGCACGCGGTGTGTCAACAAGTCCATCAACGCGGCGTCTTCGCCTGCGGGAGGGTTCTTGATCAACTCGATCAATTCAGCCGTTTGCTTGGCATCCAATGGCAGTGGAGGAATGCCCAGCGCTGCGCGCTCGGCTACGTGTTCACGGTAGGCTTTCAACATGGTTTTCTCCTGTCTATCAAATCAAAAAAGCGGGTTATTTCTTAGCCAGAGCGGGACCGTCCAACAAGCTGGGTGGTGGGTCTAGCTTCATGGCATGGGCCACCGAGGTTTGGTGGTCGTTTTGGCACTCATCGGCCATGCGTTGACCGAGCTTGCTGTTCATCAACATGGACTTGTGTGGCAACTGCAACCACATGGCGCCAGCTTGCGCGTCTTCCAAACGAACAGCCCCGGTGGTGGTCGCCACAGGGGTCATGTGGTAAGTGTTCTTTTTCATCTGCACGATGAAACGTGTGGGCTGTTGAGGATCGGGGGTGACCGTCACCGAGTTGCCGAGTTCGCACACCATGTGACCGGTGTGGACGTCACCAGCCACGGCCTCTTGCACTTGGACATCGGCCACCGGGGACGGCAACATGGGCGCCGCAGCCAGCGGTGTGGCTCTGACGTAATGGTATTTGGGCTTCACCGCCGGTTTATTGGCAACGGCTGGTTTACTCGCTTGGGCTTTGGCTGGCGACTTGGGCGCAGATTCAGCGGCAACCGCCAAACCGAACCAAGCCAAGGAAAGAACTGCCGTCATCCATTTGTGCATCGTCGTCTCCTGTTAATCCTTGAAGAATAACTGGACTTCGGCCGGAAGGCTACAGCCCGTGCTGTGCGCACGTTCCAACACTTGCCAAAAGAAGCGGTAACTGGCGCGGTCATGCAACTGACCTTTGTGGCTGATCGGCGCCCATTGGGCGGCACGTGCCGCCAACACAATCTCG